>CAMZNQ010000256.1 GCA_947313765.1 uncultured Sulfurovum sp. | reverse complement strand
TATATCCCCATAGCTGAAGCAAGGGGCTTTACGCTATATTTTTGGTAAATTAATTAGATAGATGATTATTTTTTATACACTAATTACTTTTATATAACTTAAGTGTAAGTTATAATAAATAAAAAAATAGAAGGAGTAAGTTTATGAGAAATAAATTTCTAGCACTGCTAACTATGTTAGCTCTACCAATCCTTACCTTTGCAGAGGATAAATTAGATTCAGGGGATACATCATGGATGATGATGTCTACAGCTCTTGTACTATTGATGACACCAGCAGGTTTGGCACTTTTTTATGCAGGTATGACACGTTCTAAAAATGCATTAAATACCGTATCTATGGTTATGGGTGCATTTGTTGTTGCATTTGTAGTATGGATTATTGCAGGTTACTCAATTGCGTTTGGGACAAATGAGAGTGCAATGTTACAAAATGTATTTGGTGGATTTGGAAATCTAATGCTTGATGGTGTTAAGTGGACAGATTTAAGTGGAACATATCCTACATTTGTATTTATTGCATTTCAAGGTACATTTGCAGCGATTACCATTGCCATTGCATCAGGTTCAGTAATTGGTCGTTTAAAATTCTCTACATGGATTGTAATTGTTATTCTTTGGGGACTTATTGTATATGCTCCAATTACACACATGGTATGGGGTGGAGATGGTGCTTACCTTTTTGATGCAGGTGCATTAGATTTTGCTGGTGGTACAGTTGTACATATGAATGGTGGTTTAGCTGGTTTAGTTCTTGCTATCTTAGTTGGTAAAAGAGCAGGGTATAACAAAGTAGCTATGAAACCTTTCTCAATCATCTTTACAGCAGTTGGTGCTGCTCTATTATGGTTTGGTTGGTATGGATTTAATGGTGGTAGTGCATTTGGTGCAAATGCTATTGCTGGTCTTGCTGTTCTTACAACAACAGTTGCTACAGCTGCTGCTGGTGTAACATGGATGTTAATTGAGTGGGTAGTTTACAAAAAAGCTACACTTCTTGGAATTGCATCTGGTATTGTTGCTGGTCTTGTAGCAATTACTCCTGCTGCTGGGTTTGTTGGTGTTGGTGGTTCATTAATCATCGGTGTAGTAGGTTCAATTGTTGCCTTCTTTGGTGTTGTTAAACTTAAAAAGATATTTGGTTATGATGATTCTCTTGATGCCTTTGGTATTCACTTTTTAGCAGGTCTTTGGGGTGCATTATCTGTAGCATTCTTTGCACTTCACGATAAAGAGCTTTTATGGGATGGACCACTTAAGGAGTCAATTACAAATGGAACATCTCCTGATGTAATGGGACAATTTATGGTTCAACTTGAATCTGTTGCAATTGTTGGAGCATGGACTCTAATTGGTACAGTTGTTGTCTACTTTATTGCTTCAGCACTTACAGGTGGTGGAAGAGTTGATGAAGAGTCAGAGTATGATGGACTTGATGAGTCAATTCATGGAGAGAGAGGAATGAACCTTTAATAGGGTTTATTCTAAATTTTAATACAAAGGATATTTATGAAAAAAATTGAAGCAATCATTAAACCATTTAAATTGGAAGATGTGAAAGAGGCTTTAGTAGAAGCAGGAATTGAGGGGATGACAATCTCGGAAGTTAAAGGTTATGGTCGTCAACAAGGTCACTCTGAACTTTACAGAGGAGCTGAATATGTTGTTGAGTTTATTCCTAAAGTTAAGATTGAGATTGTTGTAAGTTCTCAAGAGTTTGCAGATACAGCTGTAAATGCCATTAGAGAGGCTGCACATACAGGTAAAATTGGAGATGGTAAGATTTTCGTATCTGATATTTCCAATGTTCTTAGAATTCGTACAGGTGAAGAGGATATAGAGGCTCTATAAATACTTCTTAATAAAACTCGAAATCAGAATGGAGTTCACTTCCATTCTGTTTATAAATAAAATCTTTCATCTTTTAATTAAATCTAAACTAATTCTTCTTCTATCTTTTATTGTTTTTACAATATATTTTGTTATAATTTAAAATCAAACGAAGTATATAAAGGAAGAGTTATGAAGAAAATAGAAGCAATCATTAAACCATTTAAATTGGAAGATGTAAAAGAGGCTTTAGTAGAAGTAGGAATTGAAGGGATGACAATCTCTGAAGTTAAAGGTTATGGACGACAGCAAGGACATTCAGAGCTTTATAGAGGAGCTGAATATGCTATTGAATTTATCCCTAAAGTAAAAATTGAAATTGTTGTAAGTACAGAAGAATTTGCTGATTTAGTAATAAATACCATAAAAGAGACAGCAATGACTGGTAAAATTGGAGATGGTAAAATCTTTGTATCTGAAATAGAAAGTGTTGTAAGAATTAGAACAGGCGAAGAGGATGAAGAGGCTTTGTAGAGATTTCTTTTTTAATTTTAGCTAATAAGCATTTTTGATACTATGGTTATTTTATGCAATAGCAGGAATCTCTAAAATAGTAGAAAAGTTTTTAAAGTGGATATTTATATGGTTTTTAAGTGCAAGAAGTTCTATCTCTTTATCTTGCTCTTTTTTTCTTGTTTTACCTTTAATTTGAAGTATGATAATAGAGTATCTTTTCTCTTTTACAACTACACGTTCTCCTAGTTTAATTTTCATATTGATTTCTATATTTTTATTTTCTAAAAATTGAGAAAAAATATTTCGTAAAAGCATAGAAAAGTTATTTTGATGTATTTGTAATTTAGGAATATCGTAATCGGTTAGAAGTTTTATCTTACCTTGATAATTGATATCAAAGAGTTCAATATTTGCTTGAAGTAGTAGGTTTAAATTGGTTAAAGTATAGCCTTCAAGAAGTGAACTGTCATCTACCTTTGCCATAGGTTTATTATATAGATGTAATCCAATAAAATCTTCATTTTCATATAGTACATTAATGCCATAAAATTCAAAAGAGCTAAAAGATAAATCAAGAACTGTTTTGTTATATCCAAAATTTTTAGGTGCATAAGAGAGTGCAATTTCAAATAACTCTTTTGGACTACATGAACCCATAAGTATTTCAGCAGAAGTGTTAAGATATTTTATCTTTCCTAAACTAGAAAAAATAATAAATGGATTTGAATCATTTTCAATAAAAAATTTAAAATCAATCGAGGTCATGTTCTTGTATCTTCTTTCTTAATGTATTTCTGTTAAGTCCAAGAATGGAAGAGAGTTTTAGTTGAGATTTATATTTTTTTAGACCAGCCTTAATGATAGGACGCTCAAATAGAAACAGATACTCTCTATATGCATTATTCCCATCTATATTATGAAATAGATATTCAAAAAGTATCTTCTCTATATCATCACTATTAACGCTTTTATATATAAGTTGTCTGTAGAGAGAGGCTTTGAGTGATTGGATATTTTTAGATAAATCTAAATCATCTATATCTATATCTACACTATCATCCAACATTAACTCTTTTTTAATCTTACGTTTAAAGTAATCAATAATAAAATTTAAATCTTCTCTCTCTTTTAGAGATGGCATATTGTATATGAATGCAAACTTTTTTTCAATTTTTTTACTATTTTGAATTTTATTAGCAATAGCAATAATACGTTTGTTTTCAAAATTTAAATCATTACAGTTATCTATTTTATCAAAATTATATATTATGATTTCATCATTATTATCTAATGCTAAAATAAGCTCTTCTCTATTTGACCCATCAATATAGATACTATTTGGAAATAACATATGGATTAATGTTTTTTTTCCAGTATGCTCTTCTCCTATAATAAGAGATGATACAAAAAGTGAACGAGTTAGGGTAAGTCCCTTAATAATATTGTCAATTTTTGGAGAATTGCTTAAAAAATGTACAGGTTTCATTTTTAAATTATAGTGAAAATTGGTTAAAAAAGAGAGTTTTAATTTTTTTTGGTGGATATAAAGAGCTACTATAGATATAAAGTAGCATTTTGTCTATTTTATTTTTTGAACAATAACGCTATTAAGTTCATCTAAGAGTTTATTATCTTCAAAATTGATAAAGCATATTTTTCCTATAATATCTTTCATATGTATTATCTCTAAATTAATTACCTCTCTTAATGTCTCTTCAATTGATTTGTTACTAGCTAGATTGATAGAGAATAGTAAATCATCGGTAAGATAAAAGTATAGTTTCTCTTCATCTTTTATTATATTTAAATTCTCTTTTTTATCGTAATTATTTATATATGATATAGAGACAAATAGTATTGTAATGATAAATAATATCATTAAAGATACCCAAATATTATTTAATAGTCCATATATAATAATTCCAAATATAGTAACTGTAAATAGTATGGCAAATAAGTTTCGTTTCATAATTAATTCTTTTTTTTTAATTATTCTAACTTTATGTCATGTATAAGTTAATAAAATAACATAATGAGATGCAATAATAGAACTATTTGAGTAAAAAAGTAATAACTTTATTTATTAAGACTCTTCATAATGTAACTTTAACCCTTTTGAGGTCATTACAAAGCCAGAAATATGTACTTTTCCATCATGTACCATTTGGTGGTGTCTTTTGCAGAGGGGTATGAGATTATATTTATGATTTTTATTTATATATCCAATCATTCCTGAATCGTTTGCCATCTGTTGGGCTTGTATATGGTGTATATCATCAACTGCCTCTTCACATAAGGCACATTTTGTAATATATAGATTTTTATTGTATCTTGTTCTCTTTTTTTTGCTAAGAGTTTTAAGTTCAGACTCTTTTCCAATTAGCTCTTTTCTGATACTATATGCATTTTTTAAAAAAGTCTCATCCATATGAAGAGATTTTGCAAATTCCAATCCATATAGGGAACTACCCATTCCTAGTTGTAATTTTCGATTATATATAAGAGTATCACTCTCATTATCATATTTAACTCCAAGATGTAAAAAGATTAGAGAATCTATCTTTTGTAACTCTTTAATATTTTTAAGTTGATGTAGGTGAGTAGCAAAGATAAATGTAGACTTTAGCTCTAAAAGTTTTAAAATAGCTCCTGCTACAATCGATAGTCCAGATTCTGTCTCTGTTCCTTGTGAAATCTCATCTCCTAATATAAGACTTCTTTTTGTAGCACGATTGAAGATATTTTTAAGCTCCATCATCTCTATTGCAAAAGTAGATAGACCTTTATATAGATTATCTCCAGAGACAATACGGGTAAAAAGTTTGTCATATAGTCCTAGAGTTAACTCTTTTGCAGGAACAAAAAAACCAGATTGTGCCAAAATAATAGAAAGTCCAATACTCTTCATTAATGATGATTTACCTGAAGAGTTAATCCCATATAGAAGTATCCCCTCGACAGACTTTCCATCTGATGCACTAAGAGTAATATGTTTATGTGTTGTCTCTATGGCAGAGCCTAAATATATATCATTTGGTATATATATTCCTCTGTGTTCATTTGCCTCTATAATTGGATGTCGTAACTCTATTGCTTCAAAAGAGCTATCTCCATCTATCAATTTAGGACGATTTAGATTCATCTTTTTTGCACATTTTGAATTTGATATGGCTACATCAATATTAGCAATAAGGCTAATCAATTCGTCAAGTAGATGTGAAAAACGATTTTCTATCTCAAGAAGAGTCTCTACATAACGCTCTTTTACTAAAGATATTAGTTTAATCTGATTTGTCTCAAAGTTCTTAGTTATCTCTTCAAAAAGAGCTGAGTTTATCTTTACAGAACTCTTTAGTAGTCTATATTTAAAATCTTTAAAGAAGTAGTGCTTACCCTCTATTGTGACAAATGAGCTTTTTAGCTCCTTTTCAATTAGATTAAACCTATTTCTTGTAATGTTTATGGAGTATCCCTCACTCTCTAAATATCTCAATTCACAATATGAATTTGTACTACTTTTTGCTACTTTCTCTTTTTTAAATAGTCTATCTATGGAATCTCTTACTATATCTAATTTATTTAACTCTCTATTTTGTCTCTCCAATATTTTATCTATAATGGGATATATACCATCTTTGAATATATTGTCATTAATCTGTTCAATACGAAATTTTGCACATATTGTTAGATTGAAGCTTCTCTGTATATATGCTTGAAACTCTTTAATTTGTGATATTATTTTTTTATCAAACTCTACACCACTCCTTTGAGCATCATCTAAGAGACTAGAGATTGAATCTAGTGACATCTCTATGTATGTTAACTCTACAGGGTGTAGCTTCTTTAGTTTGATTCGTCTTGTAATTCGTTCTATATCATATATATTTTTTAAATATGTCTCATATATATCAACTTTAGGCATAAGCTGTTCACTTAAATTGAAACGCTCTTCTAGTATGACTTTATCAACAATAGGAGAGAGTAGTCTCTCTTTTAATAACCTTTTTCCAAATGCTGTAGATGTCTTATCTATTAGTTTTAGTAGAGTAACCTCTGATTTATCTTTAGATATAACACTCAACTGCTCCAAGGCATTGTTTCCTAGATATAGATAACGACTCTCTCCTAAAAATATGGGTCTATTCATCTTTGCTATAATAGCTTCATCATGCTCTATGATAAACTCAATAAGTATTGCTAGTGCTTCTGTTGTGTATGGGTATCTCTCTAAATCTAAAAACTCAATAGCAGATAGGAATGAGTTAATCTCATATACTTTAGAAAATAGCTCATTTTGGTAGACAATCTTACACCATTTTTCATTATATGAGGTGTGAAATTGAGATAGTTCAAGGTAGCTATTTATCCACTCTCTGTCAATATCTTTACTCTTTAAAGAGAGAATCACTTCAGCAGTATTATATGTTTGAAGTAGATTAAAAATCTCATCAAGTGCATAAGTCTTATCATCTCTATTTGAGTGAATCTCATTGATAACTGTTTTTCCTGTTGTAACATCAATTCCAGCATACCCTACAGAGTATATATCTTTATTCTTATCAATAGTTAAAGAGACAATATTACTCTCTTCTGCTTGGGTTTGATACTCAAAGTTTGTACCAGGAGATATAATATTAGAGATATATCTTTTTATATTTGGAACTTCCCCTTTCTGCTTAACTAAAACAATAGTATATTTTTGTGTTGCAATAAGTCTAGCTAAGTATCGTTCAAGAGAGACTGTAGGAACACCTGCTAGTAGAGGATTTTGAATTGAATTTTGTGCAATATTTTTATTTTTACGTGTTAATTGAATATTTAAAAGTTCTGCAATCTCTTTTGCTTTTCCAATCTTCAATTCATCGTTATTGACCTCATATATCTCAAAAAAACTTCCTATTTCAATAAAAACTATGCTATTTTTACCATACTTTTTTTCAAAATATTGTTGAAGTTCAAAATATATTTCAGATAGTAGCTTATTTTTACTAGAGAGTATTTTTGAAGATGTTTCCAAATATATAAAGCCTGTTATTTTTTATTTTAGAAACGTATTCTACACTCTTACTACTTTAGACTTCTTTTCATAAACTCATCATAACGATAAATATCATCTCTAAACTCTAGTTGCTTCTCATCATTAATCCCTGCTGTTAGATATACTAAATGTATTGGTAATTTATTTTTAATATTATATTGATATTTTCTTTTTCCTTTTAATATTTTATCAGCCTTTTTCATGCTAATATTTTTATTGAATGAAGCAATTGTTTCTAAAAGAGAGTGTGGCTCACCTACACGAACACATCCATGAGAAAAGGCACGAATATCTTTTTTAAATAGATGCCGTGTAGGGGTATCGTGTAGATATACATCAAACGGGTTTGGAAATTTAAATTTAATTTTCCCCAAAGCATTTTTCTTTCCAGGTGGTTGCATTATTTTGTAAGGAAATCTAGCCCCTTTCCAAAGATATTGCTCCCAATATATGTTGTATGGGCTAATTATTTGTGAATGTTCGCTCCATGTTCTGTGAATTACTAGTCCCTGTTTTCTTAAATAGTTAATATTTCTAATTACTTTTGGAATTATCTCTCTTTTTAAAATTCCATTTGGAATTCTCCAGTATGGATTCAAAACAATATAGGAGATTTTATCAGAAAATATTGGAGTAGGGTGTTTTTTATTACCTACAATTACTCTAATTTTCTTTTTTACCTTTCCCTCTTCAATATAGTACAACATAAATTCAGGAATATTTACAACTAAATATCTCTTCTCTTCACTCCTTGGAAGCCATTTTATTCGGTCAATATTAAGAATAACTCTCTCTATCTTATCTTCAATGGATTCATTCAGTGCCTTTTGTGTTGCTCCCCCTACAATACCATCAACTGTTAGACCATGACGTTTCTGAAAATGTTTTACAGCTCTATCTAAACACTCTCCAAAAATTGCATTAGGGTCAATAAAAGGCTCTTCAATAGATTTATTATCTTCTTTGTTCGTATCTAATATTTTTGTAATATTCTTTTCACAAGCAATATAGTCTCCAGAGGCTTTAAGTCGTTCTCTTAATTTTATGACCACTTCACCTGTACTATCTTGTTTGAGAATTTTAAAATAGGGAAGTTTTTTCCAACCACCATTTTTTTTGATAACCTCTAGCCTTTTAAGAGCTTCAAATAACTTTTTATACCCAAATCTTTTTGGTTCAATCTCTTTTAATGTGGCATTAATATCAGGGTTTTTTAAAAGTGTTCCTATATTAAATTTTGCTTCTTTTCGTATCCACTTAGAGTTTATTCTATATCGTTTTAGATTTTTTAATTTAATTGCAAAGTTTTTCCACTCAATATCTCCATAAATAGAGTGTTTTAAAAATTCATAATATAGAGAAGTGAGCTGAACTTCCATTCTAAAAGTCTCCTCTTTAGTAAGGTTATTCTCTAGCTCTTTCTCTAACATATCTGTTTTTTTTACTATATATCCATTACTCTTTAGAGTTAAATCATTATGAATATTATTAAAAAGCTCTTGATATTTTTTCTTTTTTAAACCTTTATCATCTATCCATATCACTTGATAACTATTTTTATTGTAAAAATTTTTTAGAAATTTTTTATTACTAAGATGTTTAAGCAGAGAATTACTATTTTTTTTAAATTGTTTTTTTAGTATATATGTAATATTTTTATCATTCTCTAAAAGGTTAGACTCTGCAGATAGAGTAATAGCAATACTGTTTAGTAATATTAGTATAATTAAAAGCTTTTTCATAATTTTCATCTATTGATTTTCCTTATAGTAAAAAGCTTATTATAGTAAAAAATAACCTAGTAGGGAGTTATTTATTTAATTAAGGTAAAAATAGTATCTATTACCAATTCCCTCTGTGCTGTTTTGAATCATATCCATAGACATCAGGTCTATAATGTAGAAGACCATCTGTATTAATCCATGTTGTAAGATAGACAATATGAACAGGAACAGGTTTAGATAGATTTAATTGTTTTTTCTCTTTACCTCTTAATATTTGCTTTGCTCTATTGTAGTTTATAGAAGGTTCATGTTTTGCAAAAGTTGATAATAATGCTCTTGGTTCTGCAATACGAATACAACCATGGGAAAATGCACGTTGACTTCTATTAAATAGTTTTTTTGTTGGAGTATCGTGTAGATATACAGCATATCTATTTGGAAATTTAAATTTAATTTTCCCTAAAGCATTTTTCTTTCCAGGAGGTTGCATAAACTTATATTTTTTTGTTTGACCAGAACTAAGTACTTTTGCCCAATCTATTTTAGAGGTATCTATTGGTGGCACAGAAAACTTATAATTCTTTCTAACCTCATATCCTCTTTGCTCTAAATATTTAGGGTTTTTAAGCATCTTTGGAATCATCTCTTTTTGTACAATACTATCTGGAATTAACCAGTATGGATTTAAAACAATAAATGATACCTTATTTGAAAAGATAGGAGAGTGATGTTTTTTATCTCCTACAATAACTCTCATAGTTAACTTCTGTTGACCATTTTCTTTATAGTATAGTCTAAAGTCTGGAATATTAACCATAATATATCTATCTTCTGGTTGGTTAGGAAGTCTTTTTACTCTATCTATGTTTAATAGTAGTTTTTTTATTTTCCAATTTACAGACAGATTTAGTTTTGCTCTTGTGTACTTATTTACAGTTCCCGTAGGACTAAGTCCATGACGTTTTTGAAAACGTTTAACAGCTTTTTTTAGACACTGGTCATATGTACTATTTAGTTGAGAACAGGTATAGTCTCCCTCTTTTTGTAGTCGAATCTTTAATTTTTTTACAGCACTACCTGAACGACCATATCGTAGCCTAGAAGAGGCAGGAGTCTTACCCCATCCACCTTGTGCTTGAACTCTCCTTAGTCTTTTAAGCTCTTCTATCATCTTTTTGTAACCAAAGCTTGTTGGTGTTGTAACTTTGAGTACATAAGATAGAGGATAGTTTAGCATTAAATTTGAAATATTATATTTAGGATTATATGTAGCCCAATTTCCTGCAATTTTACGCTTACGAAGTGAAGATAACTTTTTTTGAAAACTCCACCAATCAATACCACCATTGATATGATAACTAATATAAGTACGATATAGTGCAGATAACTCTAAATCAAGTTTTAACTCATTAGCTAACATACGCTTTTTTGTATTGGCAATTTTTTTATCTAAATATTTAAACTGTTTACGAATTTTTCCATTTTTATTTAGTGTAACATCTGAATCTATTGCTTTAAAAAGCTCATTTACTTTTTTTCTCTTTATTCCACGACTATCAAACCAAAAAGGTAAATAGTTATTCTGTTTATAGATATTTTGAATAAATTTTTTATGCGAAATATGAGCAAATGTTTTTGCCTCATTATTAATCAACATATCCATAACCATCTTGGTACTTTTTTCATTATAGATAATTTCAGAGAGTGCTACATCTTGATTAAAATTTTTATAATTAGCACTTGCTTTTTGAAAAGAGCTATTTATGGAGTTTAACTCTTGAGCTGTATTGATTGTCATTGATTCAATAGCAACAGCTAGACTTATAGTAATTGTCAATAAAAAGATAGTTTTAACCAAATGCAATAAAAACCCCTAAAGAAGAAATATAAAGTAGGAGTATATCAAAAAAATGAAAATAAATAATTAAAATGTAGTGAAAAATGTTATATATAATTGCTTTAGTAGATATTTAACTCAAAATCACTACTCATTAAAGGCATACATTGATTGAGGTTTAATTAAACGTCTAGCCCATAAAAAATGTTTTTTATAATACTTTTTTTTATTAAAGTTATATATAACAACTTTTTTACCTGTTGAACTAGCATGAATAAAGTCTCCATTACCGAGATAAATTCCAACATGTGTTACTACGCCTATACGCTTTTTATCTGTACTAAAAAAGACCATATCTCCACGTCTAAGATTATCATAATCTACATATTTTCCAACACGAGCTTGGTCTCTGGATACTCTAGGGATATCAATTCCAATATCACGATATACCCATTGAGTAAAACCTGAACAGTCAGATTTATTAGGTCCTGTTGCCCCCCATACATAAGGTACACCTAAAAATCTTTTTGCATTCCACTCTAATTTGTTTATGATTTTTTCTGTATCAAAAAAGTTTTTTTTATGTGATATATATTCAATTCTCTCTGGTGGTTTTTGATATGATATATATTCAATATTTTCTGGAATTTCATAAGTTATGTCTTCTATTGGCTCTGTTTGAGCTATTGGAATTTCAGGAGTATCTTCTACAATATTAAAACTCTCCTCTTTTAAATTATTAATACCGATTATATTGTAAACAGAACTCTTAGAGTTTATATTAGAATTTTTAATTTTTGGTTCATTTTTAGAACAGGCAGTAAAAAATAGTATACCGATAATTGTTAGATTTATTAATTTAGTCTTTTTCATATTTTAAGTATAACAATAAAAATATCAAAATATTATGATGTTTCTTAAATAGAATTTAAATAATACAAAAACCTTACTTTAGGGAGTTAACTCAAATTTTATATTAAAAAAATATGTGCTAATCTATTTTTTTAGCTATAAAATTATTTTTTAATATTAATTTAATATTTTTATATTACTTTTATAAAACAAATTTTTCTTGACAGAGGATTAAAAATGAGATATTCTTTTATACTCAAATATATTTTTTTATACTTGACACTATAACAAAGGTAATCTCATGACAAAAAAACCGATGATTCTAACAGCTGTTGTTTTAACTTTAATTATATTGGCCATTAATTTTTTTCCAAGTTCTGTGCCTGTTCCTAAACTATCAAGCATTACTGATTCTACCTATATAACATACTATAAAAAAGCATGTAACCTAGAAGATAGTGAAGCGTGTAACGATTTAGGTGATATCTACTTTAAAGATGAAGATTATTCTGATGCTGTTGATTTCTATAAGAAATCTTGCGAATTAGAAAACTCTGAAGGGTGTAATAATCTAGCGTATATGTTAGATAAAGGTTTAGGTATAGAGAGACATAACTGGCATGCTCTAAAACTATATCAGCGTTCATGTAAAGCAGGAAATATGAGAGGTTGTTACAATGTAGGAGCTATGTACTTTAGAGGTGAGGGTACTAAACGTAACTACTATAAATCTGCTACCTACTTTAAAAAAGCATGTAATGCAGATGTTGCTTCTGCTTGTAATGATTTAGCATTCATGTATGCTAATGGAAAATATTTTAAAAGAGATATTACAAAGGCTATAGGTTTATATTATGATGCTTGTGATATGGGAGAGGCATCAGGATGTAATAATCTAGGATATATGTATGAAGTAGGAGATGGTGTTAGTAAAAATTTACAAAAATCTGAACGTTTCTATGAAAAAGCCTGTTCTTTAGATGATTATCCAAGTTGTGATAGATTAGAGACAGTTCTTGGTAAAAAGATACGAGAAATTAAGACAGAAGAGGATTTCAATTCAGCTAAAAAGGCTTGTAAAAACTCCACAAAAGGTGGAACAATGTGTTATAAATTAGGACTCTATTTTGAGAAAAATGATGATAAAGATTTAGCAATTAAATATTTTGAAACAGCATGTGAACGAGGACAGAGTCAAAGTTGTAAACATCTTGGAGATATATCTAAAAATTAAAATAGTTGGAAGTGAGGCAAAAGCCTCACTCTATCTACTCTGCTTCTAGCACAGCACCTGAACTTGCATTTGTAACTAATGCTCTATACTGTTTTAACCATTTACTCTTAAGTGGTTTAACAAGTGGTTTAAATATATCTTTTCTATTTGCTATCTCTTCATCTGAAAGATTTACCTCTAAAATATATTTATCTACATCAAT
>CAMZNQ010000255.1 GCA_947313765.1 uncultured Sulfurovum sp. | reverse complement strand
TTTCAAACTCCTTCAACTTAAACTTTAAAACTTCAAACTTAAACTTCTTCAAACTTCAAACTTTAAAACTTCAAACTTAAACTTCTTCAAACTTAAACTTCTTCAAACTTCAAACTTCTTCAAAAAAAAAGAAACTTCTTGAAAAAACTTGGAACTTCTTCAAACTTCAATAGCTTAAAGAGCTTGGTACTTCTCACTAGGAGGTACATGTTATAGACATAGACCCAAACATGAAAGATAGTAAGATTTGGAAATATGCAAAAGAGAATAATTTAACCATAGTAACAAAAGATGCAGACTTTTCAGACCTTATACTTTTAAATAACCCACCACCTAAAGTGATTCACATTAAGTTAGGTAATATGAAAATGAAAGTATTTCATAATGCTATTGACAATATATGGGATGAGGTTTTATTGATTAATAAAAAGTATAAGTTAGTTCGGGTGTATAAAGATAAAATTGAAAGTATAGGGTAAATTATACTTCCAAAATCTTTTTTATCTCTTTAGCAATCTGTTCTGCCATCTTAGGAGGAACAGCATTTCCTATCTGTCGAAACTGTGCAGTTCTCGGACCTTCAAAATAGAAATCATCAGGAAATGATTGAAGTCTTGCACCCTCACGGACAGAGAGAGAGCGGAGTTGTTTTATATCTGGATGAATATAATAGTGACCATCCATAGCCATATGAGCTAAAATAGTGTGAGAAGCAGGTTCATTTGCTTTTATAACATTGAATCTATTAGTAAAAGAGTGAGTATTATTATGTGTAATTAATTCAGGTCTTCTTGTTGCTAATTCTGAATAACAGAGTCTTTTTTTATCTTTATTCCAAGCACTAATAGCCTCTTTGTATATTTCTAAATCTCTTGTATTATGTATTCTTGTTTCATGTTGAGTTAAAATATCAAAACCTTCTTCACGAATTTTTGACATTTTTAAATACTCATTTGTCTCTGTTCTATATTTACCTTTGCCCTCAATCATATTATTGGGTTTTGTTTTTGGTAAATCATCTAAAACATCTTTTACAAGATATTTGTTTTCAATTTTTTCAAATTTAGGATAACTATATTCTGCTATTTTTTTTGTTTTTCTCCAACCAATTATGATAATACGTTTACGATTTTGTAAAACACCATAATCAGAAGCAATAAGTTCATCTAACTCAATATGGTAACCTGCTTTATCAAGAGCTGTTTTTAAATCTTGAAAATATTGACCACCACCTGCTGTTCTTAACCCCGGTACATTTTCAAAAACAAACATTTTTGGTTCAAACTCTTCTAAAAAGCGTACATAGTATTGATATAAAAGATTACGAGGGTCACAAGACGCGGACTCCTTCATTCTTGCTCTGCCTACAACAGAATAAGCTTGGCATGGAGGACCCCCAATAATAATATCTACTTTTTTTAGATTTTTTCCTTTGAGGTTTTTTTTTATTTTTTTTGTTATATCATTAAAGGTTTCATCTGAAATCATAGTGTTGATAACATCATTTGAGGTTGTAATATTTGCTTTTTCCCATAGTTCATCACGGGTAATTTTTTTTAAAAGATAATCGTAATAAATATCTATTTTGTTATTGTTTTTCAGTTCCCAATAAGCTGTTCTAGTGCGTAAAGTATCACAAGCATGAGTATCAGCTTCGATATGCCCTACAAAAGTCGCACCCATTCTAAAAAATCCCTCAGAGAGACCACCCGCACCTGAAAATAAGTCTAATACTACCAAATATATATCCAATCAGTTTTTTCAGGATTATAACAGGTTTTTCAAAAAAAAAGAAACTTTTCTCCCTCTGACAAGCTTGTATAGGCTATCATACGTCAAAAAAGAGGAGATAGAAGATGAAATCACTAGCAAAAGAGGTAGTATCGGAAAAGATAACATTGGAAGATGCCATGAACGA
>CAMZNQ010000254.1 GCA_947313765.1 uncultured Sulfurovum sp. | reverse complement strand
TGTCATAGTAAAATAGATGTAACAGTGTGCATCTTCATTTTCAAGAATGTTATTAGTATATAGTGTCGTATATAGAAGAGGTGCAGGGAGTATTAAATCAATATACTTTGTCTCTGACTCTATATCCAGTAGATTTGAATCTACTATATCTGGTTCAGAGATAAAGATATTATATATAGAAGAGTCCTTATCTTTACTAGCCTTTTGATGATAGATTGTATACTCTTTCTCTTCATCTAAACCTAACTCTTCATAGGCTTTCATATATATAGTATCTTCTAGCTCTTCATCATCAATATCATAACCAACATCTAAAGATGCAATAATCAAGTCTCTATTTTCAATAAAAGATATTATAAATTGCTTATCATCATATGATACTTTATTAGCTTTTTTAAGCTCTTGCTTCTTATATCCATAATAACTATTAATATAAGGATTAATGGTGATAATATTTTTATATTTTTTAATTCTAGGGTCAATAATTTGTGTTGACATATCTATTAATATACCACTCCTTTATAAGATAGAGTAAATTATATTAACAACGAAATTAATTATTGCTTACTATTTTAATTTGGATTGATAGTTTTCTTAAAAAGATATATTAATATAACATTATGTGTTAATATTAATATATAGGAGATTTTATAGTTTTTTATGGTTATATTATATGAAAAAGAGGCATTTTTTAGAAAATATAGCCCATATCTTCTAGCCCTCCACGAGATTTACTCCAACCTCTCTTAACTGCAACATGTAAATCTAAATAGATTCTTTTACCTGAAAAGAGTTCAAGCTGTTGTCGTGCTAATTTTCCAACTCGTTTAATACCCTCCCCTCTATTTCCAACTATAATACCTTTTTGAGTCTCTTTTTCTACTATTATAGTAGCATATACTCTATCTATATTATCCTCCTCATCAATCTTTTCAATTGTTACATCTGATTCATAAGGAATCTCATCAGATAGATTTTCAAAGATAGACTCACGAATCAACTCTTTATATATATCACGAACAAACTCTGTTGTAGTAATATCTGTATCAAATAGTGCAGGAGACTCGGGCAAATACTTAATAACCTCATCTAGTAACCCTTTTTTACCAACTTTAAAAAAAAAAAAAAAAGGGATAATAGCTTCAAATCTATCTTGATACTTTTGATACTCACCTAACT
>CAMZNQ010000253.1 GCA_947313765.1 uncultured Sulfurovum sp. | reverse complement strand
AAAACAGTAAACAGTTTAGGTCATAGTTATCTTAGATTAAGGAAGTTTTCATTATCAGAAGATATATATAACAGAGGTTTAAACTTCTCTAAAAAAAGATTAAAAGATATTAAATATACAGCTCTATCATTTCGTGCTTTAGCAATGGTAGAGATAGAGAGAGAGGAGTTTAAATTAGCTAGAAAATACTATTATAAGGCACTTGATATTTACAAAAAAAGATTTAAAAAGGGAAGTAGAGAGTTTATTGAAATTGATAGTTGTTTTGCATATTTGGAGAAAAAGAGAGGAGATATTGATTTAGCTGAAAAACTATATAAAAAAGTGATATTATCATACAAATCTCTAAATAGAAAAGAGCCTTTAGTTTATAACTTAGATATAATAGATTCGTTAAATAGATTGGCAAATCTTTATCTTTTAAATAGAGAAAAGAGTCATGTTGAAGCTGAAATAAAGCTATTTGAAGCAATATCATTGGCTAAAAAGGTTAAAGAGATAGAGAGTAAAGAGGTAAATAGACTATTGGTAGAGAGCTATAACTCTTTGGCATATTTAGCCCTTTTAGAAAACAATGAACAATCTGCTTGGAATTATTATAAAAAAGCAAATGATTTAAAGTAGCTAATATAAAAAAATAAGTAAGATTATATCTTGTAATATTATTAAATAAAAAAAAATAGGAATAAATATGAAAAAAAAGATGTTAATAGTCTTTGGAACTAGACCAGAAGCAATAAAAATGGCTCCTTTGGTTAAATATTTTGAGAAAGAGTCAGACTCTTTTGAGTTAAGAGTTTGTGTAACAGCACAACATCGTGAGATGCTTGACCAAGTTTTAAATCTATTTGAGATTGAACCTGATTATGATTTAAATATCATGAAAGGTGGACAGGATTTATATGATATTACATCTTCTGTTCTTTTGGGAATGAGAGATGTTCTTGTTGACTTTAAGCCTGATGTGGTATTTGTTCATGGAGATACGACCACAACATCATCAACAGCATTAG
>CAMZNQ010000252.1 GCA_947313765.1 uncultured Sulfurovum sp. | reverse complement strand
ACTGTTTTTCGTCTTTTGCCATTAACTACTTCTGTTACTGCCTTATCTGAATCATTTATTCCTATTCCGTAGACAAGCCCATTAGATTTTCTCATAATATTCTTTCGGTTAACATTGAATTTTAAGGGAGAGTTTTTTGCACCACCAAAATACTCGGATAAACCCTTTGGTCAACCCAATAAAATTGAGTTGATGAGATTTCAGTGGTGCTGACCAAAGAAGGTTTAAAACAAACAATTAAGTTTTATAAGAGAAGTATACCATAGTAACCTTAGGTAAACATTAAAGCTATTATTGCTAATATATTTAACTACTAGAGAGCTTTGTTGATACTCCACCCCATGAATGAGGTGGATTCTTCATCCATAGCCTAAACAGCTATTTTAAGTGAAGCATTATTGCCGTGTAATCCCACGGGCAAGTATGTTTTTACTGGCATTTATATCTGCATTAGCAGAATGCCCACAAGCAGTACATACAAACTTATCTTGTGATTTTCTATTCTCTTTTGATATATGACCACACTCATTACAAGTTTGAGATGTGAATTTAGGGTCAACTTTGATGAGTTGTCCACCTCTTTGGCTTAACTTGTATTCAAGCAATTCAAAAAACAATCCCCAGCTTTGTTGAGTGATGACACGGTTGAGACCTCTATTTGCACTTGCATTTTTTGAGGGCTTCTCAACCGTTCCTTTTGTGGCTTTGGTCATATTCTTAATTTTTAAATCTTCTATCACTACAATGCCTTGGTTTTCAGCGTATTGCAGTGAGAGTTTATGCAAGAAGTCTTTTCTCTTGTTTGCTATTTTAAGATTGATTTTTGCTAATTTGGCTTTTGCCTTAGCTCTATTGTTTGAACCTTTTTTCTTTCGTGAGAGTTGTTGTGCTTTTGTTTTAAGCTTTTTGAGTTCTCTTGTTAAATCTAATGGCTCTACTTTATTACCATCACTATCAGCTACCACCAAAGAAACACCCACATCAAGCCCAATGGTTTTATTTGGATTATTGCATGGCTTTAAAGGTTCGTCTTCAATATCAACCAAAATACTTGCATGATACTGATAGGCTTCATAGGAAACCGTAACAGTTTTTATTTTACCGACAAACTCTTTTCTAAGCCCTTTGCACTTCACCCAACCAACTTTAGGTAAAAATACCTTATTGCCCTCAATTTTAACCCTCTGTGGGTATTGATAACTTTGTCTTGAATGGTGTCGTGATTTGAACTTTGGATAGCCTCCACCTTTAAAAAAGTGCTGATATGCCTTATCCATATTTGCTATAGATTGCTGAATGGCTTGTGAGTCAATCTCTTTGAGCCAAGAAGTTTTTTCACGATTTTTGAGTTTTGTGATATGGTTTATAAGTGCAAACTTTCCTATTTTTAACCCAAATTTACTATAGGCAAATTTTCGTAAAGCCAATGCACGATTATAGACATATCTTGCTCCACCAATTTGAGAAGAGATGATTTGTTGTTGTTCTTTGTTTGGATATAGTCGAACTTTTTTAGCTTTTAACATTTCTTCTCCTTTTTAATATGGTGTGTTATTAATATTTTACCTAATTAACGGTACTATGTCAATAGTTTATTAAAAGGTGTACTATATGGAAATTCAAAAAGAGAGACATGCTACACACTTACTTCATGCTCATTTGGTTTTTGTGACAAAATACAGATACAAGGTTTTACAAGGCAAACATATTGAGTATTTAAGAACTCTTTTTAAAGAAACTATAGAGGAGATGGGTGGCACTTTAGAAGAATTTGACGGTGAAGCCGACCATGTACATTTGCTTATACAATATCCTCCGAAATGGTCTATCTCTAAAATTGTAAATAATTTAAAAGGACGCTCAAGCCGTCTTTTAAGAAGAGATATGCCTGATATCAAGGAAAGGTATTGGGGCAAAGCAGGTCTTTGGCATAGAAGCTACTTTGCAGGTAGTGTGGGTGGTGCTCCACTTGAAATAGTAAAGCAATATATTGAACAACAAAAGACACCTGACTAATATTCGCTTTGCGAATGTAGCTTATATCCACCACTTGAAAGAGGTGGTTTTACGCTACGGTTTGATAATCTATAAATAGTTGAAATTTTAAGCAGAACTAATATTTAATATTTTTAAGATAAAATAGCACCTTTAAAACTGCAGAGGATTACCAATTTGATGATAATAAAGAGAGTTATATTAACTATATTAAGTACAATA
>CAMZNQ010000251.1 GCA_947313765.1 uncultured Sulfurovum sp. | reverse complement strand
AACTTCTCTGCACCACCATTACCTAATTGACTAATCACTTGTATAATTTTCATCTTTAATCTTTAATATAATATACCTAATAATAACAACAAAAAACATATTGTTCTCTTAATTATCTATTAGTATTCCAAATTTCTATATATTTCTTAGCTATATTGATATATCCATGTACATCTTTAGCAAACTCTCTTGATTTGTATCCTATCTCTTGAATCTTCTCTCTATTTTTAATTAATTTTTCTATCTCCATAACTATGCTATTGGCACTAGGAGTTATATTTATAACAGGAGATTCATCTACACCTATAGAGTTAAGAGACTCTTTTTCAGCTCCACCCAATACAACTTTTCCCATTGCTAATGCATATACACCATTTACACCCAAAGAGTAACTGTTGGTTTGGTCAATTACAATATTTGTCTTCTGCATAACTTTTAGATACTCATCTAGTGGCATATTTCCATCTATGATTAACTCTAAATCATTAGGATATCTCTCATTTAATATCTTAAATGCCTCTTCAACATATTTAGTACCTTTAAAGCCATATCTATTAAGTCCATGAAATACAACTATCTTATCTTTTACAATATTCTTTTTATACTCTATCTTGTCAATATTAATAGGTATAGGTATTGTGGGAAGAATCTTTTTACATCCTGCTTCTTTATGACTTGTCTCATACTCATACATAATTGGAATAACTCCATTAGATATAGATACTATATAGTTATTCCACTCTAAAGATTTATCACTCTCCATATAGAAAGATTTCTCTTTTACATCATACTTTAGGTAATCGTCTAATGGAGAGTATCTTAGAATTTTTCTACTATATCTCCAAAAATATGCATCATCTCCTGCACCAGATAGATAAAAGCTTCTATTATGGTTTGCAATATATTTAAAAAAGAGTCTATTTGGAAACTTTTTCTGCTTCATATAGAATGGATTTATAAACTGAACAACATCAAAACCTTTTAGATGTTTAAGCATCAATAGTGGCTTTATCCGTTTTGATATAAAATATGGGGTATATCTCATATGAGTTAGGTCTATATCTCTCTCTATATTTTTCCAACTATCTCCTTCTGATGCTAAGACTACTGTATGTCCAAGCACCTCTAATCCCTCTTTTAAATTTTTGTATAGAGAACTAAAGTCTCCAAGTAATAAAATTTTCATTAAATTCTCTTTCTAAAATATAAAAACATAAATATTAAGTATAAAAAGTAATTGAGAGCAAAAGCGTAGGTTATCCCTACTATTCCATAATATTTTACTCCTAAAATTGCAACTACTGTCCAGATTGTCACAAATAATATTTCACTGATTATAAAAATCTTTGTCATAGCTTTAGCTAACATCAAATAGGCTAGTAACCAAGATGCTATCTTAAATACATCTCCTATCAATTGCCATAGAAATAGTTCACTCATAGCAACAAATTTACCACTAAAAGCTATTTCAATAATAAAATCTCTAAAAATATATATACCAAATGCCATAATAATCACAATTGGCATTATTATTTTATATCCACTAAAAATCTCTCTTCTTAGTTCATCTCTATCTTCGATTTCAGATAATTTTGGTAGATAATATACACTTAGAGAGGTTGTTATGACTAAAAGGTACATATCTGATATATACTTTATCCCTTGCCAATATCCTGCACTATCCCAACCTATAGTTGAACCGATATAGTTTCTAATAATTATTTCACTAATTGGAATGGTTAACGCAGAGGTAAGTGCCATAAGAGCATATTTACCCAATTTAGTTGTAGTTTTACTATCAAATCCTTTTGTAAAGTATCTAATCTTAAACCATGAGCTTTTAACTACAAATATTAATGTTATAAAAAATATAACAGATTGATTTAGAACTAGAGCATACAATGCCCCCATAAGATGAAATTTGACTACTAATAGTGTTGTAAAAAAAAGAGAAAAGATACTACTTATTATATTTATTAATATGTACTTTTTAATCTCTTGTTCACCATTTAATATAGATAGAAGCAGGGTATTTAATGCAAATAGAGATATTGTAAAACTTAATATGTTAAAAACCATTTTATAGCCATCTGTTTTAAATATCAACTCTGAAAACTCTTGATTAAATATAAAAAGTATTATAGATATAACGATACTAGAGAGTATGGTTATGGCAAAGCTAGAGCTAAATAGTTTTATTTTATCTTCTCTCCTATTTTTATATTCAGCTGTATATTTAATGACCCCTTGAATCGTTGCTCCATTAGCAAATATCTTTATAATATTAAGAAAACTTTGAAGTTGTCCTATCATAGCTAATCCAGATGGACCTATATATATAGCTACTACTTTATTTATGACAAATCCTGAAAATATCTTAATAATTGTAGAG
Organism: uncultured Sulfurovum sp.; assembly: GCA_947313765.1. GTDB lineage: Bacteria > Campylobacterota > Campylobacteria > Campylobacterales > Sulfurovaceae > UBA1140. Next base: position 5,352 of record CAMZNQ010000251.1, on the reverse strand, counting down.
ATAGCAGTTAATATAGAGGTTTTAATTAAAGTCATTAATAGCCTTTACTATTGTATATGTATCTTCTTGACTCTGAACACCACTAATTGGTAGACTTAAAATCTCATTGTGTATCTTCTCTGTTATGGGTAGTTCTCTTCCATTCCACTCTTGATAAGCTCTCTGTTTATGTGGTGCTATTGGGTAGTGTATAAGAGTTTGAATACCTCTTTCCAATAGATAATTTTGTAGTCTATCTCTATTTTTACTTCTGATTACAAATAGATGCCAAACTGTTCCATTTATTCTTTTAGGCAATAAAATATTATTATTTGTTATATTTTCAAGATAATTTTTTGCTATCTCTTCTCTTTTTGCTATCTCCAAATCTAAATATTTTAATTTTACTCTTAATATTGCTGATTGTATCTCATCTAATCTACTGTTAACCCCTTTATATAAGTTTTCATATTTTTTATGGCTACCATAATTTTTAAGTGCCTCTATGGTATTTGCTAATTTCATATCGTCTGTTGTTACAGCACCCCCATCTCCAATAGCACCAAGGTTTTTTCCAGGATAAAAGCTAAATCCACTTGCATCTCCTAACCCCCCTACTCTTCTATTTAGAGTATTGTCAATAGCTCCATGTGCTTGTGCAGAATCCTCTATAACTTTTAAATTATACCTTTTTGCTATCTCTAAAACTCTTTTCATCTCAACAGCTTGACCATATAGATGAACAACTAAAATAGCTTTTGTTTTATCTGTTATTGCCTCCTCTATCTTATCTATATCTATGTTTAGAGTCTCTATATTTGGTTCAACTAAAATGGGAACTAAATCATTTTCAGTTATTGATAAGATAGAGGCTATATATGTATTTGCAGGAACAATAACCTCATCACCCTTATTGATAATATTCATCTCTATATATGCTCTAAATATAAGAGTGAGTGCATCGAGTCCATTTCCAACACCAATAGCCCTATCTACTCCACAGTAAGTTGCAAACTCTTTTTCAAAATCTCTACACTCATTACCACCAATATACCACCCACTATCTATGACTCTACTACAAGCCTCTAGTAACTCTTCTCTATATTCTCTATTTATCTTTTTTAAATCCAAAAATGGTATCATTGTATCTCCAATTCATAAAAATCATGAGCAATAGCTCTAGCACCAAAAGACTCTTTTTGAGATATTAATCCACTATTTAAATATCTACCACCATTCTCATTTGATATTCCAAAATCAAAGAATCTCTTATTTGCATATACATCTTTAATAAGGTAGTCTATTAATAAATCTAATGCACCTATATCTCTTCCTACTCTACTATTTGCTAAATATTGCGTATGTACAATATTTTCATTCTCATAGATTACTGCTCCAGCTAAAAGTTGATTCTCTCTATATGCTAGATATAGTTTTATGTTTTTTTTAAAACGGTTAGCAAGTAATTCCATCTCTTCTAATCTATGAACAGCTTGTGCATTATGGTTCTCTTGTAGTACAACATTAAGTAGTTTCCAAAACTCTTTATAATCATCTGATATAGAGATTTTAACACCCTCTTTTTTTGCCTTGTTGATACTCCATTTCCTACCTTTAGAGTATCTTATTGGCTCTCTTAAATCTATGGTAGAGCTAATATCTCTTCTATATAGTTTTGCATTATAAATAAAGAGAGCATATAAATCCTCTTGTGCAGGTATTTTATGATATATGTGTGGAATAGATTTATATATAAAGTTTTTTATCTTTTTCTCTTTTAAATACTCTATTAATATTGAGAATATTTGAATAATCTCTTCTGCTCTTATCTTTTTATCTATTATCAACCCTCCAAAAGTAAGACCTTGATGTGAATAGAGAGTATCATCTACTCTATTTGCAGGTAGGATAGCTATTAATTTTTCTCTATTATCGTAAAACATTAAAGAGGCATCTATAAATCTATCATTATGATACTCCATATAATCTCGTAAAAAGAAGAAATGAGAGTTTTTACTATTTTTTACAAAATCATCCCATAGACTCTTATCACTATTTATATATTTTATTATATTCATAGTCTCTTTCCAATTCTCATGATTTCTGATGCTTTAATCTTTTCTTCTGTTTTATATTTTCTTATATTATTGATAACTAATAATCCATCTTTTACTTTTATATAGACATCATCATCTTCAATATTTACAACTCTACCTAAGTCTGTATAGTAATCAATTTCAATAAGTTTATGGTCTAGTATCTCATAAAGTATATTCTCTATTTTTAACATTGGTAATGGATAAGGTAATACCAATACTTTAAAAAATCTCTCTATGTATAAATTTGATTTACTAAAATCTATAATACAATCATCTATATTTCTTTTTGCTACCCAAGTAGCCTTACTTTTATCTTGCCTTAAAGGGATTAATCTATTACTTAAATAATCAACAACAACTCTTCCTAAATTATCTCTTACATAATCATCAAATAATGTCATTATCTCTTGTGATGTTTCTTCTTTATATTTGATTTTATATTGTTCTAAGATATCACCATCATCAATATATTTATTCATTAGATGAATAGTGAAGCCTAATTCTGATTCAAAATTTAACATTGCCCAAGCTAAACCATGAAAACCTCTATATTTTGGTAAAAGTGATGGATGAGTATTAATTATTGTTTTTTCTTTTAAAATATTTTCTTTTATAATCTCTTTATATCCTGCACAAACTACTAAATTAGTTAAACTACTTGATAGAGAATCTATTTGTTTGTCAGTAACCCTTAAAAGAGCAATAACATCTAAATCATCAGTTATAACTTCAATATAAGTAAAATATTCTTGAAGTGACTTTAGAGCGACTATCCCTCCATGTCCACATCCTGCAAAAATAATTTTTGTTATATTATTTTTCATTCTCTATAATCCCTATAAAATCATCATAATTTCGAATATAATCACTCTCATCATACAACTCACTAGCAAGTAGAAGCAAAACACAATCATCACTAAAATCATACATCTCATGCCAAACCATATCTTCTATAAAAAGACCTTTATTTGGAGTGTCTAAGAGTAGATTTTTTTTCTCTCTGCCATCATCAAGTAAAAAGCTACAACTTCCACTCACACAAACAGCTACTTGTTGGAGTGCTTTATGTGCATGAAAACCTCTACGAACACCACTTTTAGTATCAAATAGATAGTAAACTCTTTTTATATGAAAAGGTATCTCTTTATTCTCTTCAAGTGCAACTAAACTCCCTCTATTATCACCTAGTATTTGAAAATCTATTAGTTTAATTTCCATTTTTATCTCCATATTTTACTAAGTACCACTCAATGGTTTTTACAATTCCACTCTCAAAACTCTCTTTAGCTCTCCAGCCAAGCTCTCTCTCTATCTTAGTTGCATCTATTGCATAACGTCTATCATGTCCTGCTCTATCCTCAACAAAGGTTATAAGTTCTCTGTATGAAGTATCTTTTTTAGGTTTTAGAGTATCTAATATGTCGCATATCTTCTCTGCTATATAGATATTTGTTCTCTCATTTCTACCACCAATATTGTAACTATGAGACTCTCTTCCTTTGTGATATGCTAAATCTACTCCTCTACAGTGGTCTAAAACATATATCCAATCTCTAATATTCTCTCCATCTCCATATATAGGTATAGGTTCATTTGCTAGGGCTTTTCTAATGATTGTTGGGATAAGCTTCTCATCATGCTGTTTTTTTCCATAGTTATTTGAGCAGTTTGTAATAACTGTATTTAGACCATAAGTCTCTTGATAACTTCTAACTAACATATCACTACTAGCTTTACTTGCAGAGTAGGGAGAGTTTGGAGAGTATGGTGTAGTCTCTTCAAAAAGTTCATCTCTATTACTACCTAGAGTTCCATATACTTCATCTGTGGAGATGTGATGAAATCTACAACCCATATACTCATCCTTATATCTATGTGGTCTCTCTATCCAATAGTTCTTTGCTACATCAAGTAGAGTGAAAGTTCCATCTATATTTGTCTCTATAAATACTTTAGGAGCTTTAATACTATTATCTACATGAGATTCAGCAGCAAAGTTTATAACACCTCTTATATCATATTTAAAAAATAGATATTCAACTAATTCTCTATTATCTATATTTCCCAAAACAAACTCATAGTTTGGATTACTCTCAACCTCTTTTAGATTCTCTAAACTACCTGCATAGGTTAATAGGTCTAAGTTTATCACCCTATATTTACTATATTTTTTTAAAAAATATGGGATAAAATTACTTCCTATAAAACCTGCACCACCTGTTATTAATATTGTTTTCAAAATCTATCCTCTGATATGATAGTTAAAAGATACTTTCCATAATTACTTTTCATCAATGGTTCTGCAAGAGTCAATAGCTCATCTTTTGTTATCCAACTATTTTTATAGGCAATCTCCTCTATACATGCAACCTTTAAACCCTGCCTTTTCTCAATTGTTTGGATAAATAGTCCTGCTTCAAGAAGGCTCTCATGTGTTCCTGTATCTAACCATGCATATCCACGACCCATCTGTTCAACTCTTAGCCTGTCTTCTTTAAGATACATCTCATTTATTGTGGTTATCTCTAACTCTTCTCTTGAACTAGGGGTTACATCTACTGCTTTTTTTACAACATCATTTGGATAGAAATATAGTCCAACAATAGCATAGTTACTCTTAGGATATTTAGGTTTCTCCTCTAATGAGAGGACTCTTCCATCTATATCAAACTCTGCAACTCCATAACGTTCTGGGTCGTTTACATAGTAACTAAATAGAGTTGCTTTTTTATCATCTTTTACACTTTTTATAGAATTAGAGAGTATCTCTATCAGACCACTACCATAAAATATGTTATCTCCTAAAATTAGAGCTACATCATCATCTCCAATAAACTCTTTTCCCAATATAAATGCTTCTGCTAATCCATTAGGATTTGGTTGCTCAATATATGTAAATTTAATACCAAGTTGAGAACCATCTCCTAATAAATTCTTGTAACTGTCTAAATCGTTTGGAGTAGAGATAATTAAAATATCTCTTACTCCTCCTAGCATTAATATTGATAGAGGATAGTAAATCATAGGTTTATCATATATGGGAACAAGTTGTTTACTTACCCCTTTAGTAATTGGATATAACCTTGTACCACTACCTCCTGCTAATATTATCCCTTTCATATATCTCCCCTTTTTATATCTATTGTTCTATACACTTCTAGTACCTTTTATTAATGCTTTTAAAAAAAGTAAAGAATATTTAATATCTGTCAATCTAGGACTTTTACTATATCTTCTTAAATATCTATCCTCCGATTCAATCAACTCATTAAAG
>CAMZNQ010000250.1 GCA_947313765.1 uncultured Sulfurovum sp. | reverse complement strand
AACACAACCATCTGTACATAATTCTGCTTGAACCTCATCTAAAGTTTCTTCTAATTCTGCACATAAATCTATTGCACACTCAACATTATTATCGAAACTATCAGATTTTGTTTCTAACTCATTTACTTTTGTTTCTAACTCATTTAATTCGTTATTTAACTCATTTAATTCGTTATTTAGCTCATAAAGTCTTTTTTGAAGCGTTGCATCATTCCCATCATTTAGCTCAACTTCTTTTTTAATATTGTTAATTTGAGCTTGAATACTTTCAAAACGAGCTAATAGTGAATCACATTCACAGGCTTCTTTTGCTTTGCACTCATCATTCTTACTTGTTGAACAACAAGATGTTCCAATCTCTTTTTTTTTACAATAAGTGCAAGTATAGTATCTTGTACATTTGCATAAATTCATATTACAATCCTTTCAATTTTTCTATCAATTCATAACTTAAGCCAATATTAGAAAAAAAAGCATCATTCTCTTTCTTTGGTTCTGTATGCGTTCGAACAAATATTTTAGCTACAAAAAGTCCATCATCAGTTTCAACAACTTCACCTTTATAATATTCTTCTACTTCAGAATATTTTCCAGCAACACATAAATTTATCTGTACTTTTGCCATTCCTCTATATCCTTTAATTTGTTTTCTATGCTTAAAAATCTATCTTCTTGAATATTTAAAGTTTTTGAGATTTCATCTTCAATCATATTGAATTTCTTTTCAATATCACTCTTTATGCAATCAATATCTTTTTTAATATATTCAGTCAGTTTATTTTCAAGCTCACCATTTAATTCAGTAATATATGAGCCAATTCCGACTTTAAAATGATACCATTCTTTATTATTAGCATCTCTCATAATAAAATCACCAATTTCAAACTCATTATAGCTTCTATTTACAACATATATATCACCAGCATTAGCGATTGTAGGTAATCCATTTTTTGGATTAATTATGCCTTTAATCTCTTGATTAGCACTGCTTTCTATAATTATGCTTTCTTTTCTTACATCAGTTATCAATATCCCATCCTTCTTAAATATGGATTAGTTATAATCTCTATTTCCTCATCGTCTGGACTATCATCTTTATAAAAAATTGAAACATCTTTTATCAAAGATGGTTGAGCCAACGAGTCAATCAAATCATCATGTTCGGCTATTATCTTTGTTTTTGTTATGCCATCTGCTTCTTCGATTAGAGCTTCAAGCCCATCAGCATACACATTTGGCTCTACAAAAACTATGCCATTATTGTTTATTCTTGGTTCAAGAGTTTTTATCAATTCAAGTTTGCTAACATTGTTTCTGGCGACTGTTGCAATGTTCACAAACACATTATCATTTATACTATCTTCTAATTCCTGAATAAACATATTTTCTGCAATATTCCATATAACACCTTTCTCTGTTATAAGTGTTATATATTCATACAAATGTGAAAAATTATTTATGAGTTTTACGGAGTGAGTAATTGACTCATTTAAAGACATTCTATCTCTAAACAAATAAAATATATACCAAACACCCTCTAATACACCAAACAGTGTTTTGCCAAAATAATCAGATGAATTTTTACCAGAGCTTGACAAATCTTCGCTCAAATAAAATTCCATTTGTTCAATTTTATCTTCTATATCCTTAAAGGAAACTTTATTTATTTTATCAATCTTTATTGGTTTTATGTCATCATCACCAAAATTTAATAAAAATTCTCTAAAGAATGACAACTCATTTCCATTCTCAAGATAAGTTTCATATAAACTTCTAATATATTCTGCATCAAATCTTGATGACCAAGCTAAATCCTCTTCTTCTATATCATTAAAACCATTTTCTTTATATTTTTTATAGTTGTTTATAATAGGAATATTCATAACCATATTATATTTTGATTTATGAAAATGCATTAGTGGACCATGCTTGGCAATTGGTGTTTGAATGTAATGTATATCTGCTGTATGTGGATTAAGAGTTGGTTTTATAATATTATCCATAAAATCAAATAATTGTTTACTCTTTTCAGGCGTATCTGCATTACTATCATCTTCATAGTCATCATATATAGCAACATCACATCTTTTACCGTCTTTTGTTATACCTCTTGATTTCTGATTTGGTCCTTTTGCTTCAATAAATAATTTATGACCATTTATATTTTGTAATACAATTAATGGTTTATCGCTGTATCTCTCTTTTATAATCTTTATAACTTTTCCTATCTTTTCATTGCTTCTAACAATTGATGCAATTCTCTCAATATGTGAAGTTGCAATCTCAACAGTTGCACTAATAACATATACACTGTGAATTACACCAATATCAGGTTTTTCACCAAGAAAAGACCAATAGACAACATTATACCCTGTAACAAGAGTTGATTTTGCACTACCCCTAAATGATTTATAAACCTTGATTGTAAATCTGTTTGGCTTTGGAAGATATAGTTGATTAACCATTGATACATGACCAAGACTAATTTCATCATCTTCATTCGCAAATTCTTTGAACCAGTTGAAGTATTCAACAGTTTCACTAATAATTGGCTCTTTGTAATTAAATATACTTCTTATT
>CAMZNQ010000249.1 GCA_947313765.1 uncultured Sulfurovum sp. | reverse complement strand
GAATTTTAAAACCTATATCTTTTCTAGTAGAGAACATAAATATATCTTTAACAGCATTTAATACAAGTTTATCTTTATATTTTTTTCTTGTATCAACTAATCTACCATTTAATGGCATCATGCTAGGTATACCAAACTCTTCATACCACTTAAAGAAGTTCTTATACTCATTAAATGGAGAAAAATCAGATAAAGCTAGTTGATTAAATAGTAAACCTTTATGTTCTGCATAAGGTGTAGCAGAAAGGTAAATAATAGCTTTAGATTTAGTAAATCTTTTTACTTTCTTCCATACAGAGGAAACCTTACCTGGTTTAGATATAGCATTATGAGCTTCATCCAAAATGATTATATCAAAGTCTTGGTCTACAATCTTATGAACACTTTCATAGTTAATTAGCTCATATCTCTTTCTAATACCTTTAAGGTTTCTAAAATGTTCTAACCATCCATCCATTGACTTCTTCTTAGTTATAACCAGGATTTTATTAGCTTTAGATATTTCACAACATCTAATAGCAGTGCCAGTCTTACCTGTTCTCTCTTCCCATGCTATGTAAACTAAACCATATCTACGGATGATACGAAGAGCCTTTTCAGACCCTTCTATTTGGTTTTTATTATACTTCCACATAATTTAAACCTAATCCAATACATTTAAGAAGATTTAAATTTTGATTTTTTGCAATTTGTTCAACTAGGTGTAACACTCTACTAATATCTCTATCTTCTAAGCTACCATATAGACAATGCTTATGTACACTAGACAATGAATTACTAATATCTTCAAGAAATAAATTCAAATCAATAGGTGGAGTAGATATTTTACTAATATCTAAACCTGTTAATCTACTAATATTAATTGTTGAAATTAGTATTTTACCTAATAAGGTAGCCCTATTATGTTTACTACTAGGATTAACTAGTATTCCTATTAATGTGCTTAACATAATTAATTCATCTAATAGATTGTTTCTATTAGCACGGAATAGTGCATCTTCTGCTTTAAGTATAGCAATACAGAACTCTTTTAGATTACCTTGTAATATATTAGAG
>CAMZNQ010000248.1 GCA_947313765.1 uncultured Sulfurovum sp. | reverse complement strand
AAAGCCACTGATTTAATATAATCTTGCTTCAATCCAAAAGCATCTCTATTTTTTTGGCTAATCGCATCAAAATCAAAGCATTCTATATCCTCTAAAATTCCACTGTCTCCCTTGTTCTCATCAAGTGCTTGAAAATAATGCTCCACAAAAGGCAAAATATCTTTTTCATAAATATCATCTCTTTTTAAATTATCAAAAAAACTCTTTTTACTCTCACTTATCATCATGCTATTATAAACTTTAGTAATTATATCAAAGATATAAATTTCACTAATCCCTTTTTTAGCCTCACGATTCACACGCCCTGCTGTTTGAATAATCGAGCTAATGGGGGCAAACTCTCTAAAGCCTACATCAAAATCAAGGTCAACCCCTGCCTCTATGACTTGGGTGGAGATTAAAATCTTTTGTGTGACATTACTACTGTTTTGGCTATCGGTTATAGTTTCAATAACCTTTTTTCTATCATTAAAAAACATATAAGAGTTTAAACAATAGGTGCGTTCAATCAACTCTTTTACCAATCTATAGAGCAGTTTTGAACTCTTAATGGAGTTGACCACACAGAGTACCGATTTCCCCTCTTGATAACACTCCACAATAGCCAAAGCCAAATTTTCCAAACTATTATCATTAAGATATTTTAAAATATACCTATTTTTCTCTTCAAAAATCAGCTCTTTATTTGCCAACTCCAATGCCACACTCTTATCTGTCAAAATAGGCATGGTAGCCGACATCAAAATAAAAGTAGCGTTCAATTTTGTGGAGAGCATGGGTAACATGGCTTTAAAAATCTTCCAAAGGTCAAAGGGAATTGCTTGAACCTCATCTAACACAATAACAGCATTTTGAAGGGCTTGAAATTTGATATTGTCACTGTTTTTATTGGAGAAAAGAGCAAAAAAGAGTTGATAGAGCGTAGAGACAATAAAAGGGTCATTCCAAGAGTTTAAAATAAATTTCCATCGGTCATACTCTCGATTGTTCTCCTCTTCACTCTCTTTTTTTTCATCAAAAGTTACAGCATAGTGATGTTTGCTTATCTCATTGGGAAAAATCTTATCAAAAATTTCATAAGTCTGGTCAATAATTGAGGTAAACGGTAAGATATAGACAATCTTACTCAACTTTTTATCCTCTTTTATCTTTAAAGCCAACTCCAATGAAGTGAGTGTTTTTCCTATTCCTGTGGGGGCTGTTAGGGTAAAAATATTGTAGTTTTTATCATAAGCATTTAAAATATCATTTTTGACCCTGTCTCGTTTTGGGTCTCTTTTTTTAATAATATTATTTAACTTTTCATGCAACTTTATAACGGTATTGCCATTAAAGACTTTTTTATGGTCACTTTTATAAATGGCTTCATATTTATCGGCAAATATCAGTTTGGAGAAGAGCAGTTTTTGAGTGATATAATCATCTATGGTAAATTTTAAATCTCTATTTTTTCTCTTATGTTTTTTAAATTTAGAGGGGTCAATTCTCTGTAAATTTAAATACTCAACCACATCTTTTTTGCTATAAATCTCCTCTATCTGATGAAGAGGAAGAGGCTCTTTGAAAAACTCTAAAATATCCCTACCCTTCTCATGATTAAAGCTCTTTAGCTTTCCATGATGGGAGAGTATGGCATTAAAAACAAAGAAATTATTTTTATTAATTAATAAGTCAGCGCCAATATAGTTTAAAAGATAAATAATTGCAGAGACAGAAGCATGAGGTTCTGAAGTTTTACTTAGATGTTGGATATAACTCTGAAAACCATCAAGCACTTTACCCAAGTCATGAAAAGAGACACAGTTACAAAAAAGTGCATCATCTTTGTCATAGAGTTGAATGTTTTTAATATGTTCTACAAGTCTCTGCTTTGGATGTGATAGATAGGTCATATAAATACCAAGTTATACATACCAACGCTACTATACTCTTGTGGTTTGGCTAAAATAGAGTTTCCATTTAGCTCCACCAAACAGTCTGTGAATTTACCAAAAATTCTACCCTCTTCAACACTTAGAGGCATACGAATATCACTATAATTTTTATCGAACTCTATCTCAAACTTCATATCAAGCGTAATAAATGAATCAATAGCTAAATACTCACTATTCTTATGAATACTCTCCTCATGTTGGGCTATAAACTCAAAATTTGCCAAACATAAATTAATCCCCATATAAGGTTGAAAAAGAGATATATGATTTTTTAGGTTTTCAATAATCTCTTTTGACTCCTCTATACAAGCAGAAAAATCTATAAAAAGCTTGTAGCTAGGTTCAATAAGCAGTTCTCTATAAAATTGCTTTCTCTGTTTGATATGTTGCTGTTGAGCTTTAACCGAAGGCAAGGCATCTTTTACCCCATTGAAACAGTAGTTACTCTTACCCCCAATCCTATTTATCTTTATTGAGTAACGAATCTCATTTAAAAATTGATATGACAAAACAGAATCCAACCCACCAACAGCCCCCAAAAAACCCATAATGGCTGTTTTGGTAGGAATTGGGTAGCTCAAAGAGCTGTAGATGGTAGCAGGATGACTAAAATGCCCATGGTCTGCCCAAAAATCAATCTCGATAATCATCTCTAATCCAATTCTAATCTAATCCAAGAGTTGGGTATCTCTATTTTTGTTTCAAAAGTATCATCTACCATATACTCTATGGTCTCTATCTTACTTTTATATTTTTCAAGCAGTTTGGTTATCATTGACAAATCAATCTCATAATCATCACCTCCTCGTATCTCATTTTCACTTGCCGTTTTTATGATTAACTTTACCCTATTGTCCAACTCTCCAATAAAAAACCCTTTTTGGTTATAAGTGATTTTGAGCAGAAATCTAGGAAGTTGCCCCATCTTGCTTCTAGTAATAAGATTTTTTGTACCACTCCAAAGACTATCAATAATCTCTGTCACATCATCATTGGTCAACTTTGTCTTTTCAGAGTTGAGTTCATTGACCACCCCAAAAGTACCAAAAAGAGCATAAGGCAAAATATACTCTTCTCTAAAAGTTTTATTTTCAGCCTTGGGTTTACTTGCAAAAGCACCTGTTCCCTTAATATACATCGGTTCACTCACTTGATGTAGAGATTTACTCATCTTAAATTGAATCGAACCTGTCAAATTATACGCCTTTTTTTCTACAGGAAAAACCCCACCAAATGCCCGTACATCAATACATTTACTTATAATCGTTTCAATCACATTCTCTTTGCCACCCACATCAGTTACACGGGTTTTACCATCATTAATTCCACCCTCTTTGTGAGCTGTCTCTCGCACAAAAATTTCATGATTTTTTCTATCATAAAGGTCATCTCGAATGGTTCTTTTAATCCGAACATCACTAACCAATGCCTTATGTCCAATATCATCATATCGTGGTGCATTATCTCTTAATATATCGCCGTTTGGATTTGAGTTTTCACAATCCCATAGGAATAAGATTTCTGTTTGTTTTGCGTAATTTTTCATTATTTTTTTCCTTCTTTTTTAGTTTTTGGTAAATTCATATAATCTGTAAAGCCCATAACAAACAAAATATTTGCCTTATCATTAGAGACTTTTTCAGTAGATTTTTGCAAAGATTTAATCTCACTATAAAGTCTATTTAAATACTCATAATTTTTACCAAAAATTTTATATTTACCTGCTCCATCTATCACTTTTCTATAGACACTCTCTATATTAAGAGCGTTAACCGTTCCGATAGTATTAAGATAACTTTCTAACGAAGAGTTGCTATCATTATTGGCTTTTTGCCAAGCGATAACCAGACGACAAAACATCCCCATCACATAAAATTCTCTCTGTGTTGGTGTTTTTAAAATTTCCACATTCTCATATTTCCACGCTATTAACTCTTGTACATTTTCAAACTGCATATCTCCTCCTAATTCGATATATTGACCCATTTTTAGTTTTTCATCACTTAAAAACTTTAAAAGCTCTTGATGTTTTTTAAAATTTGTATCATCTTTGTAGTATCCATGTAAAATCTTGGAAAACTCTCTTTTTTCATGTTCAATCCCATTACCAAAAATAATCTTTTTATATATTGCATGATAAAGCATCTCTCTATCTACCTGCTCTTTTCCAAAAAGAAGTTTGGCTAAAAAAAGTCTATCATTGATATAATCTCTAATATAGATAACTTTAGGATTTTTTGCTTTAACTACTTTTTTCTCATACTTAGAGAGCTTAGAAGCATCTATATTATACTCTCTCATAAGCTCTTTAGCCGTAGCAATACGCGAAGGAACAACATCTTCAATGGTATGAGAAACCACTATCTCTTTGTTGTTTTGTTCATAAAAAAGCATGGTAAAAAGAAGTGAATTAGTTAGATTCTTCTTATCAAGCTCCTCTACCAACTCTTGTAAATCCTCTTCAAGCATAACCCTCTCATCTACAGCCCGTTGGTCATAGTCATTTTTTTTAGAGGCATTAACTTCATCAAAAATTTCACTATTTAAAGAGGCATCAAATACTGTTGGCAACAAAATATAATTAAGCCCAAAAAGTTTAAACTTAAAATCATTAAATATCTTCTCAAAGCCAAGCTTAACAAAGCGTCCTGCCTCATTTGAGATGGGTAAAAGTCGAGGCTTAATTGTTTTTGCCATACCATTACTAAGTTCATTAGTACTACAAAAATTCAAGCCCACATCAAAACCTATCTTAGAGGCATTGTCATCTATGAAACAGTGACCATCAAGGGATATATCACTTCCTTTTGTCTCTATCATTTTGGTAAAAACATCTGGAAACTTCTCATTAAAAAACTCTCCTTCAAAAGAGAGAGCTAAATACCAATTCTCTTTAAGGTTACTTCTGTTTTCAACTTCAGATTCAACCAATTCTTGAAGTTTTTCAAAATTAATATTATTATAAATAGGCTCTAACTCTTGAAGTTCCTCTTTACTCAAATACTTTTTCATATTTTCAAATGACTTTTTGATAGCACCTTTTTTGATTTTACCTTTAACTTCAATATCAAAAAGTTTTTCACTCAAAAAGATAAAAGGAAAAAGATTACCTCCTGCTGATGAAGTGATATAAAGAACCAATTTATCCTTAATAATCAATGGGTCTTTTAATGCATAAGTGTAATCACTTAACTCAATATGTAAAACTTTGTCTATCTTTTTACTAGAGAACTGATTAAAACTCTCCAATAGGTCATCTTCAAAATATTTTCCATAAGCGTGGAACGTTTTTATGATGTCTGCCAGCTTTGTCCTTATAGGCTTTGAAACTTTTAAAGTATTATGTTATAATACACCTGTACACGAAAATTACCACCTAAATTCCTTCGGGACCACTTCTATTTAATCTTTTGGTAGTTTTTCGCAGTTTATCACTGCGTAAATAGAAGGTAACTTTCTAATCAATAATCTCTTTTAACTGTTTTTTCAACTCTTCAAAATCATCTTGACTTATCATTCCAATTTTATTAAGCAGTCTCTTTGCATCTAAATTTCTCATTTGAGATAAAATGGCTACACTCTTTTTGTCTTTTATAAACTCAAATTCAAAATAATACCTGTTTCTCTTTTCAGTTGTTGATAAAGGAATAGCATAAAAAGAACTATTATTGAACTTCTTAACTATCAAAATAGGTCTTAGAAATTTGTTTCCAACACCATTTTGTTCAAAACCTATATTTTTACCTACTTTGGCATTAAAAATTTCTCTCTCTTTAAAGTTTCTTGTTTTATTATCTTGACTAGTTTTTTTCTTTATCCCATTCCATTTGTCAAATTCTTTCAATTTATAGAGTCCTAATATTGATGTAAAGACAAATTTTACATCAATAT
>CAMZNQ010000247.1 GCA_947313765.1 uncultured Sulfurovum sp. | reverse complement strand
TTTACATGTTGAGGATATTATATTTGCTCAATTATTTTTAATACCTTAACAGAAGAGCGTTCAATAACCATTTTAGCAAGAGGAACATTTCCATCTCCTTTAAAAATTGCAAAAAAAGTTAGATTATTTTCCTCTTTTGAATTAGATGTATTCTTAACTAAAAAAACATAACCATCTTCTGTTCTAGCTTCCATTGTTTTAGCAGGAGCAAATCCAATATCAATAGATGCTTCACCAATTTCTGCAAAAGCATCATTAAAAATACTAGCTGAATAAGCAATGTCTGTATCTGTACTCTCCTCATCAATATAGAGTGTTTCTCCCTCTTTGTTTAAAATAGCAGCACCGAGGTAACCTTTTACCCCTTTAAGTTTTTTCATTGGTTCATTAAAATCTAACATCTATATTCCTTTAATTTTTAATTTAATTATCTTGAAGTGTATCCATAACTTCATTGAATGATTTACCATCTAAAAATTTTAAAAGTTCAGATTTAGAAGCTTCTAGTTCTTCTCTACTTTCAAGTTCTATAAGTTTTTGATAGAGTGGTTCAATGATGGCTCTTGCATTCTCTGACATAGTTTTTCTAGTGGAGACATAATTTCTAAAACTTCCATCCTGATTGAGTACAGGTCGGATATATGCCATTACCCAATAAAATGAGCCATCTTTAGTCAAATTCTTAACAAAAGCGTGAACTTCCTTTCCTGATTGTAACTCATCCCATAAGAATTTAAAGACAACTTTAGGCATATCGGGATGTCTTAAGATTGAGTGTGGGGAAAAGTTCAACTCTTTTTTAGAGTATCCTGAGAGTTTGTAAAAAATAGGGTTTGCATAAGTAATATCACCTGATTCATCTGCCTTTGATACAATAATATCAATAGGTTTAACTTCTATTTCCTTAGAAGTAGGGATTGGACGTAACATAAAAACTCCTTATATTTTTTTTGTAAAGTTGTAAAAAATCTACATATATAGATTATAACTAAAATTAAATAAAAACTAATAGTAATTAATAGTAAAAATAAAAAATAATATTTTAAATAATTATAGGTTAAATAATATTTTTCTTATAAATAGTATGATAAAATTTATATTAATATTTTTTAACATAAAGGTAGAGCAATGAGTAAAACTAAAAAACAATGTTTAAATATTATTTATAAGTATTTTTCAGATAAAGAGATTGGTATAAATTTTAAAAATAGCTTAATAATATTAGAAAATTCTATTAAGGATATAGTTGATCCTGAGTACTCATTTGTTTGGCAATATGATAATTTAAACAATAGAGTAATTCATAATGAGAAAATTTTAATTTTAGATAAAAGTATTTTAAAATCAACATTAACTAGTAAAAAAGTTTTTTTTACTAATGATATAAGAGAGCATAATAACTATAATGAAATAATAGATAATCCTTTAAATATTAAATTAAAATCAATAATTATCTTACCTATTATTTTTCAAGAAGATAAATTTCTTGGTTTTTTAGTAGGATACAACAGTTCTAGTTATGGTTATGATTTTAAGCGTTATGATACTCGGCTATTTAGCCTACTTGAAGAAAACAGTAAAAAGATATTTCTATCATCTTTAAAAAATAAAAACTATATAAATAATGAAATTATAGAAGAAAAAGAGATAAAAGAGAAGAATGAATCAATAATAAGTGAAATTAAAAATGATAAAGAGTTATTAGAAAATAGAGTAAAAATACAAGAGCAAAGAATTCAAGAGTTAGAACGACTTTTAGAGGAAGATAGAAAACCAAAACAAGAGCTTATTGTAGTCGAAGAGGCAATTAATGTTCCTACTGAAAGTGAAAACTATAAAGAACTTAAATTGGTAATAAACTTTTTAAATAATGAATTGAATTATTTTTCAGAAAGTAAAAATGTTATATATGCTTTTTTAGAAATAATTAAAAATAGTCTTCATGATATAAAGCAACTTGAGTATATTGAAGAGAAATTAACATCTTCTCAATTAGTAAATAGTTTTATAGATAATTTACAAAATATAGAGCATAGACCTTTAGATATTGAAAAATTTAAAACTTATCAAGAACTAATATCTATTATTAGCATATATTCTAAAGTTTTTGCTAAAGAAGAGCTTTTTTTTAATGTTTTTATTGACCCTAAAATTCCAAGTGAATTGCTAGGAGATAAGGAAAAGATTCAAAGTTTAATTGTTCATATGTTTAACAATATAAATTGTTTAACAAAACAATATGGACGTATTGAATTCTTAGTTAAATATAATAAAGAAGAGGCTTTGTTAAAATTAGTAGTTAGTTCTATTCCTGCTATTGAGAAAAAAAAATTGTTTAATTTTTTTAAAAAGAAAACAGTTACTAATAGTTTAACTACCAATAATTCAGGCTTAGGATTAAGTATTGCTAGTAATTTAATTAAAATATTAAATGGAAAACTAAAATTAAAAACTGAAAAAAATGGGAAACATGCATTTATAGTTTCAATACCTTGCTTACTTCTAAAAAGTAATAAATCAAATAAAATATTTAAATCTAAACAAAATATTAAAATAGCTATTTTAATGGAAGATAACCATGATGATAAACATTACTTTTATAATTTAATACGTTATTTCGAAGGCTTTGATATTAGCAAAGAGAATATTGTTGTAATTAATAATTATAAAAAGTTAAAAGGAAAAAACTTTTCTCATCTATTTTGCTTTGAAAATCTATTTTCTGATAAAATTTACCAAACCAACATTCCATCTATAACTATTTTACGTTACAATAATATTATCTTAAATGAAGATAAAAGCTCTTCTACTCATGAATTATATTTAAATGGTTATTATGGTATCAGTTTACAAGAGATACTATTCCCAGATATGATTAAAGAAGATATAGATAGTAATACTTTTTTGTTTGAGTGTAGACTAAATAAAAAGAAAAAAGATAAAAAGTTAAATAATTATGTAGGACAGTTAAGAAGTTTTAACTAATT
>CAMZNQ010000246.1 GCA_947313765.1 uncultured Sulfurovum sp. | reverse complement strand
TCTTTTCTCTTTTGAAGATAGCCCCATTTTTTTTCTAAACCAAGGTTTAAAAAATTTTTTATTGTATATATCATCATATCTCTTCTGTTCAGCTCTGCTCATTGGTTTAATTTGAGTACTAAAACAGGTTGGGTCTTGCTTGATTTGTCGTATATCTTTTACACTATTTTTTGGCATTTTATCTAATGCACTTCTATGCCGATGACCTATATCTAAAACTGCCTCTGCAAAAAGAGAAACAGAGAGTAAAACTACTCCTATAACTATTCTATATCTTTTCATTATCTACTTATTAACCTAACTTTCTTTTATAATGATGCTAAACGAGTGTTACTATTAATTAATCTTCTTCCCCATAAAAAACGTTTTTTATAGAAAGTTTTTTTATTAAAATTAAATATAACTATCTTTTTTGCAGCTGAACTTGCATGAATAAAATTACCATTTCCGAGATAGATACCAACATGAGTTACTTTACCTGAACGCTTCTTGTGTGTATCAAAAAAGATTAAATCACCTCTTCTTAGTTTATTGAAAGAGATATACTCTCCTACTTTTGCTTGGTCACGAGATACTCTAGGAATTTTGATTCCTGCATCACGGTATATTTTTTGAGTAAATCCAGAACAGTCATAAGTACGAGGACCTGTTGCACCCCAAACATACTTACGACCTAAAAGCTCTTTTGCTCTCCACTCTACATTATCAACAATATCTACTCTATCTTGAGGTTGCTCTATATTGATAACACATCCACCTCTTTGAGGATTTTCTAATTCAATATCAGAATTATCAGATACATAAAAATTATCCTCTATAGGATAGGTCTTTGCCATCTCTATCAGAGGATAAGTTTTTGCTAAAGGAAGATCCTCTATTGAAGGAGTACATTTTACAGTTGCTATCTTTGGAATAGCTGAAGTAGTATTAATACCCATGATATCTGAAGCTGTCAATTTAGGTTTAACCACTTCAGGTGTTTTATTTGAACAAGCAGTAAAAAATGCTACAGAAGTTAAAAGTAATAAGTTTGCTAAAGTATTCTTTTTCATAAGTATTATTCTCCTTTTTTTAGTTTTTATATTTGATAATCTTATGTTCTTAAGAAAAGTATAGCAATATCTTTGTGTTCTAATTGTGTTTTTTTTAACTTTTTTAAATTTTTTAGACTCTTTATAAAGCCCTATATTATGGGATGTTAAAAAGAATTTATATAATAATTTTTTCTGTTTTATTATGATTTACATATAAATATAAGCTTAAATTATTTATTTAAATACGATAGTCGGATACTTTAGATTCAATAGCAACACTCTTAATAAATTTAACAACCTCTAGGTGTTTAGGATGGTTTGCATATTGTTCTAAATCTTCTTTAGTTTCAAATTCAGAATATAGACTTAAATCCATAGCTCTAGCCTCTCTTGAAAAATTAATACCAACCTCCATACTTTTTAGCATTGGAACTGTATCTAAAAGAGTCTCCAGCATCTTTTTTGTTTTAATTAAATTTTCTTCTCTATTTTCATCTTTAAATTTAAACATTACAATATGTTTTATCATGATATTTTTTCCTTTATTAAAGTATATTTTTTAGGATTATAGCAAAAATATGATAGAATTCGCACAATTTAAATATTTGGAGTAAAAATGACAGAGATAGACTATTATGAAGCCTTAGAGATTAGCAGAAACTGTACAGGAGCAGAGCTAAAGAAGGCATATCGTAAACTTGCCATGAAATATCACCCAGATAGAAATCCAGACAACAAAGAGGCTGAAGAAAAATTTAAGTATTTAAGTGAAGCTTATGAGGTATTAAAAGACCCAAAAAAACGTAATATTTATGACCAATATGGAAAAGCAGGTCTTCAAGGTGGTAGTGGAGGATTTGGTGGTGGACATCAAAACATGGATGATATCATGGATATGTTTAACTCTATGTTCGGTGGTTCTACTGGAGGATTTGGTGGTTTTGGAGGAGGTCAACAACGCCGAAGAGCTAACCAAAAATATAATTTAGACTTTGAGATAGAACAAGAACTTAAATTTCATGAAGCAGTTTTTGGTTGTGAAAAAGAGATAGATATTCGATATAAAGTCCCATGTGATGATTGTGATGGAACAGGTGCAGAGAATGGAGAGATGAATACATGTTCCTATTGTAACGGTAAAGGTCAAGTTGTCATGAAGCAAGGATTTATGTCTTTTGCTCAAACTTGTCCACAGTGTCATGGAGACGGGGAAAGTGTATCTAAAAAATGTGGAGCATGTTCAGGAAGAGGATTTCATGAAGAACCAGATACCATAAAAATAAATATTCCAGCAGGTGTAGATACAGGTAACCGTTTAAGAGCCAAAGGGTACGGAAATAGAGCTAAAAATGGACAACGTGGAGATTTATATCTAACATTTGAAGTGGAAGAGGATAGAGAGTTTATTAGAGATGGTGTAGATGTATATATTGATATTCCAATATTCTTTACTAGAGCCATTTTAGGAGAGACAATTAAAGTACCATCTCTATATGGAGAGGTTGAACTAAAATTAAAAGTAGGGACACCAGATAAAGAACGATTTATATTTGAAGGTCAAGGAATACCAGATGTTCATAGTGGTAGAAAGGGTAAGTTCATAGTACAAATATCTATTATCTCTCCTAAAAAGCTAAGTAGTAAACAAAAAGATATGGTAAAAAATCTACAAGAGAGCTTTGGAAAAGAGAGTAAAACACACTCTTCTCTAATTGAAAAAACTTTTTCTAAAGTAACAAGTTGGTTTTCATAAAGTTATTATAGAATGGCTTACTTATTAAAACAACAAAGTGAGTTAAAAATATGGAAATTAATTTAAAAAATAAAAAAGTTCTTCTAGGTGTTACAGGAAGCATATCTGCATATAAAGCTTGTGATTTGGCAAGGCTTTTTGTAAAAGCAGGTGCTTTGGTACACGTAGTTATGACCCCATCAGCAGAACGTTTTGTATCTGCTCTTACATTTGAAG
>CAMZNQ010000245.1 GCA_947313765.1 uncultured Sulfurovum sp. | reverse complement strand
CTCTAAAATAGAGGTCTCCTCCATTTGGAAAAGTCATGGAGATGCTTTAGGTCGGAAGATACGAAATGAGCTTAAAAAAGCTAAATTTAATAGAAACTTTACTGTTGTATTTTCTCCTGAAGAGGATAAATGCAAAGAGAAAGGTTCATGTGTTGCAGTTACAGGAGCAACTGGTTTAACTGTATGTTCTGAAGCTATTAAACGAATTTTAAAAGGTAAATAGATGAAGAAGTTTTTAAAAAAATATTATACAGAACAATTTTTAAGTAGAGTCTTACTCTTTATTGTTTTTGGGTCTATTATTTTGGGTATTATATTTGATACAGACTTTAGCTAATTATGATATAATCGCAAAAAAATTTAAGTTTGTATATTTTTGTATAAATGATAGAGGAAATAACTGTGAGAAGACACTATTGTGCTGATGTAAACGAAACACATATTGGAGAGACGGTAACAGTATCTGGTTGGGTATCTAGTCGCCGTGACCACGGTGGATTGATTTTCATCGACCTACGAGATAAAGACCAAGTAGTACAGATTGTTTGTGACCCTGCTGACAATGCAGAGGCTCATAAACTAGCTGAAGGAGTACGTGACCAATTTGTACTAATTGTAACAGGAAAAGTACGTGCTAGAGGAGAGGGGCTTGAAAACCCTAAACTTAAAACTGGTAAAGTTGAGATTGTTGCAGATAAGCTTATTATTGAAAACAAATCACTGCCAATGCCTTTTGAGCTTGGAGATGATAAGGTAAATGAAGAGATTAAACTAAAATATAGATATTTAGCGAAAAAAAAAAAAAAATCTTATGATATTTTCAAACTCCGTTCAAAAGCTACTATCTCTGCTAGAAACATTCTTGATGAACTTGGTTTTTTAGAGGTAGAGACACCAATTATTACCAAATCAACTCCAGAGGGAGCTAGAGATTATCTTGTGCCAAGCCGTGTACATAGTGGTGAGTTTTATGCACTTCCACAGTCACCACAACTTTTTAAACAGTTGTTAATGGTCGGTGGTTTTGACCGTTATTTTCAGATTGCTAAATGTTTTAGAGATGAAGATTTAAGAGCAGATAGACAACCAGAGTTTACCCAAATAGATGTTGAGATGAGTTTTTGTGACCAAGAGGATGTCATTGATGTAGCTGAAAAACTTATAAATAACATATTTACAAAATGTGGATTTGAGATTCCAACTAAGTTCAATAGAATAAGCTACTCTGATGCCATGGAGATGTATGGTTCAGATAAACCTGATATGCGTTATGACCTCAAAATGGTTGATGTAATTGATATTTTTGAGCGTTGTGACAATGCTATTTTCTCAAATATCGCTAAAGACACCAAAAAGAACAGAATCAAAGCCCTAAAAGTTCCAAAAGGTGATGAGATTTTCTCAAAAAGAGAGATGAAACGTTTTGAAGATTATGTTCGTAAATTTGGAGCAGCTGGACTTGGTTACTTCCAAATGAAAGAGGATGGGCTTAAAGGACCTCTTACTAAATTCTTTACTGAAGATGACATTCAAGCTATTATTGAACGTTGTGAACTTGAAGAGGGAGATGCTGTCTTCTTTGGTGCTGGTAACAGAAAACTTGTATGGGACTACATGGGTAGATTTAGAATACATTTAGCCGAAATTATGAATATAATTCCAAAAGATACCTTTGAGTTCTTATGGGTTATGGATTTCCCAATGTTTGAAGAGGAGGATGGTAAAATCAAAGCGATGCACCACGCCTTTACCATGCCTCAAACAGATGAAAATGGTAAGATAGTCTATGATGATATTGAAGAGTTAAAATCTGTTGCCTATGATATTGTACTCAATGGTACAGAGCTTGGTGGTGGTTCTATCCGTATACATAAAGAGGAGCTTCAAAAAGAGGTCTTTAAACTTATGGGGATTTCAGATGAAGAGGCAGAAGAGAAGTTTGGTTTCTTACTTGATGCCTTTAAATTTGGTGCACCTCCACATGGTGGGTTTGCGCTAGGTCTTGATAGACTTATTATGCTGATGACAGGTGCATCAAGCATTAGAGAGGTTATCGCCTTCCCTAAAACACAAAAAGCACAATGTATCTTGACACAAGCTCCAAGCCCAGTTGAGGCAGAACAGCTAAATGAGTTGAGCTTAAGAGTTCGTAAACAAGAAAAAGCGTAAAAATAAATAATTAAAAAAGGAAAAGAGATGAAAAAACTATTTCTACTCATAGGTGCTCCTGGTTCAGGAAAAACTACAGATGCAAGTCTAATTGCTAAAAAACATTCAGATAAGATTGTTCACTACTCAACAGGAGATATGCTACGTGAAGAGGTAGCAAGTGGCTCAAAACTTGGTCAAACCATTGAAGATTTCATATCTAAAGGTGCATTAGTACCATTGAACATTATTGTAGATACAATCATATCTGCAATCAATCAAGCACCTGTAGATACTGTGTTGATTGATGGTTATCCACGTTCAGTTGAACAGATGACAGCACTTGATGAGATTGTTGAAAAAGAGGATGATATTGAACTAACATCAGTT
This sequence comes from uncultured Sulfurovum sp., assembly GCA_947313765.1. Classification (GTDB taxonomy): domain Bacteria; phylum Campylobacterota; class Campylobacteria; order Campylobacterales; family Sulfurovaceae; genus UBA1140. The sequence goes on along the minus strand of CAMZNQ010000245.1, from coordinate 6,667 downwards.
ATTGAAGTAAGAGTATCAGAGCAAGTAGCAAAAGATAGAATTCTTGGTCGTGCAGCAGAAGCAAAAGCAGGAGAAGAGCGAAGTGATGATAGTATTGAAGTATTCTATGATAGAATGAAAGTATACACAGACCCACTAGCTGAAATTCAAGAGTTCTATACAAATAATGGTCTTCTTAAAGTCATCAATGGGGAGAGAGAACTCCAACCAATTGTTGATGAAATGGAAGCTTTTATTTTAGAAAAGATGTAAATATTAATGCTCAACTAAACGGTTTATATCTTGTAATAACTCTACATTGGAAAGTGTAGATAGTGGTAGAGAGCTTGGAGTTGCAAAATCAAACTCTTTTGATTTCTCTGCCAATGCTCTTCTACCACGTGTTGAGTTGATAAACTGAACAATAAAACGACTATCTAGTTTTACATAAGGTTTTCGTCTAACAATTACCATATAGTGAGGAACAACATAACCCTCTTGTCCTTTCTCTACATAACAAGCAATCATAGGATGATATAGACTCACAACAACATCTCCTGCTTTAGTTAATTGCTTAGGAGAGGCTTCATTTTCGCACTTTATCTTTAAAAATTTACGCTCATCTAAAAAAGAGATTGGCTCTAATGATAGCATTGTTAACTCTTTACAAGCTTTTTTACTGCTTTTAGCTTTCCCTTCAATAAGATAAGCACCTCTAATTATCTCTGCAACTTCTTTTATTTTCATGTTTTTTCTCTCTATGTTTTGTAATTTAACAGAATGATTTCTCAAAGACTTAATAAATTCTTAATCTAAGAGTAAGTATAGTGAAAATATTCTTAGATTAAATAAATATAAAGAAAATATGATAATTTTTTTAAATAAGTCCAACATAAATAAATATCTAAAAATGGGTAGAGATTATCTATAAATATTTAATCTATTTTTTAACAGAAGATGTTTTATTAGCTTGGTCTATTAACTCGTGACTATATTCCAAACAATTTTAAAAAATAAAAGGCTGTAAACTAAATATTTAGCTATAATTCCAAAATATTACGGACTTCTAAACACTTCCTATCATTTTACTCATTTAAGGTATCATTACATGTTATTTACATCACTAGGTCTAAGCGACCCTATTTTAAAAGCAATCAAAGAGGCTGGATACACAACACCCACACCTATTCAAGCCAAGGCTATTCCTTTAGTTTTAGAGGGCAAAGATGTTTTGGCAGCCGCCCAAACAGGAACAGGAAAAACAGCAGGGTTTACCTTACCACTTTTAGAAAGTATGGTACGAAACCATAAAGAGAGAGGAACACATAAAGGGAAATCAAAGCGTTATGTACGTACGTTAATCTTGACTCCTACCCGTGAATTAGCAGCTCAAATTCTTGAAAATGTTGAGTTATATGCCAAATATTTACCCTACAAAGCTACCGTAGTTTTTGGAGGGGTAAACATTAACCGACAGATTAGTACCTTAAAACAAGGAGTTGAGATTTTGGTAGCAACCCCTGGGCGATTGCTTGATTTAGCTTCTCAAAAACATGTTGACCTTTCACACGTTGAGGTATTGGTATTAGATGAAGCAGATAGAATGTTAGATATGGGATTCATTCATGATATGAAAAAGGTAATTAAGCTTATTCCTAAAAAAAGACAAACGCTACTTTTTTCGGCAACATTCTCAAAAGAGATTAAAGCTCTGGCTTCTGGCTTTCAGACAAACCCAAGCTTAGTAGAAGTGGCAGCCCAAAACAAAACAGCAGACCGTATTGCACAGTTGGTTCACCCTGTAGACAAAAAGAAGAAAAAAGATTTATTGGTTAAGCTAATTAAAGAGGGAGCGTGGAAACAAGTTTTGGTCTTTACACGAACCAAACATGGGGCAAATAAACTTTGTGAATACCTTCAACAAAATGGAATTCAATCCTCTGCCATTCATGGAAACAAGAGCCAAGGTGCTAGAACCAAAGCTTTAGCAGGTTTTAAAGAAAATCATATTCGTGTATTAGTAGCCACAGACATCGCCGCACGGGGAATTGACATTGATATGTTGCCTCATGTAGTAAACTTTGAGCTTCCTAATGTACCAGAAGATTATGTGCATAGAATAGGACGAACAGGACGAGCAGGACGTGAGGGGGTAGCACTCTCTTTGGTTTGTGTTGATGAAAATGACTATTTAAGAGGGATTGAGCGTCTGATTGCTCAAAAAATACCTAAAGAGGTAGTAGCAGGGTTTGAAGTTGACCCAAACATTTCAGCTGAACCCATTAGCCAAGGAAGAGGCAGAGGACGACGTGGTGGAGGTGGACAATCTCGAAATAATAATAATTCTAATAGCAATTCAAGAAATAGAAGTCGAAGCCGTAGTAGAAATAGAAGTAGCTAATTAATTGGATAAAATTATTGAGATATGAGTATCTCTTTATAAATAAGGTGTGACTATGTCACACCTACTTAAATTCTAGTCTCTCTTTGAAGCTCTTTTACACTCTTTTACAAAGTGAATAGCATTCTCAACAGGTACATCAGGTAGTATTCCGTGACCTAAGTTAAATATGTGTCTTCCATCTTTCATAGTCTCGGCTAATGACTCAACACATTGAGTTGTTGCCTCTTTAGAGTAGAGACGACAAGGCTCCATGTTTCCTTGAAGTACATATCTATCTCCAAGTTTCTCTTTTGCTAATGCCATAGGGGTAGACCAATCAACACCAAATACATCAAAGTTACCGTAAACATCATCTAAAAATGATGGAATACCCTTTGGGAACATTATAATTGGAGTATTTGGGTATTTAGATTTTAGATAATCAGAAATCTCTACCATATACTTCCATGAAAATTCATCATATCTACTTGGCTCAATAGCTGATGCCCAAGAGTCAAAGATTTGTACTACATCAATTCCAGACTCTATCTGTTTCTCCATATAGTATTTTACAACTTGAGTTACCTCATGTAGAATATTGTGTAAAAGTTCAGGATTTGAATACATCATCTTTTTACAAACATTGTATGTCTTAGTCCCCTGCCCCTCTATCATATAGGTAGCTAAAGTCCAAGGTGCACCACAAAAACCAATAAGTGCTATATCATCTCCACGTTCATCAAGCTGGGTTCGTAGAAGCTTAATGGTATCGTATACATATGTTAATCTATCTGATGCCTCTCTTCCCTTAATAAGTCTATCTAAATCCTCTTGACTCTCTATTGGGTCATGAAATTTTGGACCAAAACCTTTAATAAACTCTAAATCCATTCCCATCTCATCTGGAATTACCAAAATATCTGAAAATAGAATAGCTGCATCAACACCTACAATATCTAGTGGTTGAATGGTTACTTCAGCTGCTTTTTTAGGGTCATGACATAGATTTAAAAAATCTCCTGCTTCGGCTCTTACAGCTTTATATTGAGGGAGGTATCGCCCTGCTTGTCTCATCATCCATACTGGTGTGTATGGAGTCTCTTTACCTAAACAGGCATCTACAAAAATCTTACTCATTAATGGTCTCCTCCTTTATGTAAAAAATATAATGATATTGATAGAGCTAAAACAGATATTGCAAAATAGATTAAATCTAAAGAACCTTCATAATCTGTAAACAGAACTCTTTGGAAAAAGTTAACAATTAAAACCATTACAATAACTTTTCCAAGTTTATCTTTTAACTCATCAAGGGAATCTATCTGTAAGATTTTAGATGCCCCCTCTTTATGTGCTACATCTATTTTAGAGATAAAGAGTTCATAGAGTCCAAATCCAAAAATAAACATAACAACGGCCATAAGATATAGGTCAACTGCTCCAATAAGTCCACCAACAAGCTCTTCATGAAATTTTTCAGGATGTAGATGATTTACATATGTGGAGATAACCTCTCCTACTACACCCCAAATATCAACAGAAGCGACAATAAATAGTGCTATTCCACCTAACATTGAAAAGAGAACAGCAAGTAGTACAAAAAATCTAGTATTCCAAAGCAGACTTTCAAAAATATGTTCAATAAACTTCATATTAATCCTCCAACTCTATCCACTTTTGAGCAATACGAATAGCATTTGTAGCAGCCCCTACTCTTACTTGGTCAGCAACACCCCACATATGTAAAACATTTGATTCAAAAATATCTTTTCTGATTCGTCCTACATAGGTCTCATCTGTGTCAGTTGCAGTAATAGGCATTGGGTATTGGTTATTCTCTAAATCATCTACTAAAACTACATTTTCAAACTCTTTTAATACTTCGCTAACTCTTTCAACTGAAACATCAACACCATCTTTAAATCGGATAGTTATAGATTCAGAGTGAGAACGCAATACAGGTACACGAACACAAGTAGCACTTACTGCAAAATCAGAGTGCATAATCTTATTTGTCTCTAGCACCATCTTCATCTCCTCTTTTGTGTAACCATTCTCTTGTGGAGTATCAATATGAGGAATAACATTTAGTGCAATTTGATGGGAAAATGCCTCTACTTTTGTCTCATCCAATTTAAAGGCAAAAAAGTCTTGCATTTGACGAACAAGCTCTTCCATTCCAGCTTTACCTGCTCCAGATGTTGCTTGATAGGTACTCACATCAACTCTTTTGATACCATACAAATCATGAAGAGGCTTAAGAAGTTGTACCATCTGAATGGTAGAACAGTTTGGATTGGCAATAATACCTGTATCTTCCCACAACTCAATATCTTCAGGGTTTACTTCAGGAACAACCAAAGGAACAGCATCTACCATTCTAAAGTGTGAAGTATTATCAATAACAACAGCTCCACTCTCAACAGCATATTTAGCATATTTAGCAGAGATACTCCCACCAGCAGAGAAGAAAGCTATGTCGATATTACGACCTTCAAAAACAGTTTCAGTTAACTCCTCTATTCTATAATCATTACCATTAAATTTAATCATATTACCAGCAGAGTTTGCACTTGCTAATGGCAATAGATTCCCAATAGGAAAGTTCTGCTCCTCTAACACTCTAAAAAGCTCCTCTCCCACAGCACCACTTGCACCAACAACAGCTATATTATATAGTTTCATATATATATCCTTTATCATTAAATAATTTCACATATTTAAACGTTAATTTATCAATGCTATTCTAACAAAAGGGGTGTGAGTATTGGCTTTTTTAAAAAAATTTATAAGGTTTAAAATAGGAGTGGTGTAAATTGTTTCAATTTTTAAAACAATTTACAAAGTATTATTAAGCACATTCAAAAGAGTCTGTCTCTTTATGATAGACAATATCCTTATGTTCTTTTCCACAAAAAAACTCTGAGGTTGGAAGAGTTATCTTTTTCATAATTTTTTTATCAACACTATTATTAGGAATTATTAATTGAATCTCTTCTATATAATAATTTTCAGCTTCAGTTTTTGTCATAACATATTTTTCATGAGGAAGAATAATAGTCTCAATTCCATTTATTATCTTATTTTTTCTAACAACTTTAAAAGTATGGTTATCTTTTTTTATTGTTTTATCTTTTGATAGATGAGACAAGTCTATAATGCAAACCCCATTTTTACAAGTCATGTTTGTTCCAGCAGATAGCCCCATAGTCATTAATGTTATTGTTGTAAAAATAGCTGTTTTCATCTTATCTTCTCTCCTTAATGTGTTATTTTCTATAACAATTATGACAAAGATTAGATAAAATAGCAATAACAAAGTATAGTTTTCTTAAAAAAAAACTAAATTTACACTATTATTTGGATAAATAAGAAAGAATACAAACAAAAAAAAACATAATATTTTTACATAAGCGTATGTGATGTTCTATATTATTCTATATGTACGAAAAGTATTAAATGGAGGGGGTTAGAGTATGAATATTTATTTCACACTCTAGAAAGCTACTCTTAATTGGTATCCAAAATATCATCATTAACAATATCAGGGTTGTCACTCTCCTCTTTTGGACACTTTGCCATACTTACAACAGTATCTTTTTTATCTACATTAACCACAATAACCCCAGAGGTATTTCTTCCTGCTTTTCGTATGGTTTGCATATCAACTCGAATCATCTTCCCAATAGAGGTTAAACACATCATGTCTTTATCCTCTTCTACAAGTACAACCCCTACTACATCACCTGTCTTTTTACTAAGTTTCATAGAGATTACCCCTTTTCCTGCTCGACTCTGTTCACGATACTCTGAAGCTGTTGTTCGTTTACCAATACCCTTTTCACTAAGCATCAATAATTCAGACTCTTCATTGTCAATAGTAATTCCACCACAAACATAATCATCCTCTATCTTAAATTTAATGGCTGTTACACCTCTTGATGTTCTTCCAATCTCTCTAGCATCTTCTACTTTAAAACGAATACATTGACCTTTTTTAGTTACAACAAAGAGCCATTTGGTATCTGGCATTACAATTTTTGCTGTAACAATAGCATCATCTTCATCTAAATTGATAGCTTTTACACCATTGGTTCTAATATTTGAATACTCTTTTAGATTTGTTCTCTTTACAATACCATTTTTAGTAAAAAATACTAATCCTTTATTTACATCAAAATCAGTTGTTGGAATAATAGACATAATCTTCTCATCTTGCTTTAAGTTAATTAAGTTTACAACTGCTTTACCTTTAGCTGTTCTGCTACCTTCTGGAATTCTATAGACTTTCAGCCAGTAGAGCTG
>CAMZNQ010000244.1 GCA_947313765.1 uncultured Sulfurovum sp. | reverse complement strand
ACCATGCAGTTAGCCCGTGAATTTAAAGAGAAGTACTACAGAACACTTAAACGTGCCGAAGATGAGTATGGTATTGACATGGACTACATTGTAGGCTTCATGGGGGTTGAGAGTAAATATGGAACCTACACGGGTAACTATAGAGTCTTAGACTCTTTAGCTACGTTAGGATTTCACAAAAACCGAATGCATAAATGGTTCAATGCTGAACTTAAAAACCTCTTTTTGCTCATGCGTGAAGAGAACCGAGACATCTACACCCAATATGGCTCATTCGCAGGAGCAATGGGGGCTGTTCAACAGATGCCCTCTATCCAACGACGTTTTATGGTTGACTACAATGGTGACGGAGTCAAAGACCCTTGGGATTTAGAAGATGCTATTGGGGTTATTGCTCACTTTATGCACAAAAAAGGGTGGGTTAAAGGTGGTGTGGTTGCTGTACCTACCAACTTTTCAGGAAAACGTTTCACTAAATTAAAAACCTCCTACAAAAAGAGATACTCTGTAAAATATCTAGCTAAGATGGGCATACGACCAACTGAACCGTTCAATGAGTCAAAAGCTTATCTTCTGAAAAATAGAAACAGCACTCATGATGATATTTGGATGGGAGGTAGAAACTTTAGAGTTTTAACCAAATACAACCACTCCACCTCTTACGGAATGGCAATTCATCTAATTGCTCAAAATGTTAAATCTATGAATTTAGCAAATAGCTTCAATATAGAGAACTAATTCATCAGAAATAAAATAGTTTCTATTTTTATATATGCCATTTTCTTTAGAGAGTTTCTCTTTCTCTACTAGAAAATCGGCTCTTTTTTTCATCTCTTCATTTAAAATATTTTCATCAACTCCAATATTTGAACGTAAGCCTAAAAATAGTTTTTCAGTTAAGAGTTCATCATTGCTTATCTCTTCTTTGTGAATATTTAAAGGCTCTTCTATGTATCTATCTATGTCTGTTGTTGGGTAGTATCTACTATCTTTTTTAAATCCTACTGCACCAGCACCTATGCCTATGTAATCTTTTAAACTCCAATAACCCTTATTGTGTAGACTTTGATATGTTCCAAAATTTGAAATCTCATAATGGGTAAATCCATGTCTCTTAATCTCATCTGCTACAAAGAATGCTAACTCATCATCTTCTTGGCGTACTTTTGGTGTGTTTGCAAATTTTGTTCCACTCTCAATGGTTAGTTCATAGGCTGAAATATGGTTTATTGGAAGTCTGAATGCCTCTTCTATGTCAGATGATAAAAGCTCTTTGGTATCTCCTGTATAGTTATAGATTAAATCTAAAGATATATTTTTAAATCCAATCTTTTTTGCATTGTGTATGGCATCTATGGCATCTTTTGGAGAGTGACTTCTATTTAGTGCTTTTAGTTTATCTCTATTGAAACTTTGTACTCCAAATGAGACTCTATTTACTCCTAACAAGTACATCCCCTCTAACCACTCTTTTGTAGCAGAGTTTGGGTTTGCTTCTGTTGTTATCTCTGCATCACTTTTAATAAAAGGTTTGAGAGTTTTAAATATAGGTTTAAAAAGAGATGGGTTAATGGTTGATGGAGTTCCCCCACCAATAAAGATGGTCTCTATACTCTCTTTTGTAGCTTTAAATAACTTCAATTCGTAAATTAATTGTTTCTCTAAAGCTAACATATAATTTTTTCGTGTATCAAATTTATCTACATAGGAGTTAAAAGAGCAGTAGTGGCATTTGGAGTCACAGTAGGGGATATGAATATATAGAAGCATGGATACACCGTTTATTAATAAAATTTTGGATAGAATTTTATCGAAATAATGATGAAAGATGAGTGATTTAAATGGCAACAAAGAAGCGTTATCGCCCAAATGTTGCAGCTGTTATACTCTCTTCAGATTATCCAGAGAAATGTAAATTTTTTTTAGCTAAACGTTCTGACATTAAGAATACGTGGCAATTTCCACAAGGTGGAATTGATGAGGGGGAGACTCCTCAAGAGGCACTACTTCGTGAGTTAAAAGAGGAGATAGGTTGTTGTGATGTAGATATTCTAGCAGAGTATCCATATTGGATAAAATATGATTTTCCTGTTGGTTCGGTTGCTAGAAAAATGTATCCATTTGATGGTCAAAGACAGAGATATTTTTTAGTTCAATTACATAATTGTGCTAAAGTAAAACTAGATGATTACCACGAACCTGAGTTTGAAGACTACATCTATGTAGAGTATAAACAGTTGCTAAAAAAAGCAACATATTTTAAAAGACACGTATATAGACGCGTGATAGAACATTTCATAAGGGAAGGACATATAGTTAATGTTAATTGTACATAAATATGGTGGAACAAGCGTAGGAAGCCTAGAGAGAATAGAGAATGTAGCAACACGAGTTGCAAAAGCAAGAGGAGAGGGTAATGATATTGTTGTTGTTGTATCTGCAATGAGTGGAGAGACAAATAAGCTAATATCTTATGCTCAACACTTTTCAAAAACTCCTGCAAAACGTGAAATGGATATGCTTTTAAGTTCAGGAGAGAGAGTAACAGCTTCACTTCTATCTATTGCTCTGCAAGATAGGGGAGTTCCTGCCATTGCAATGACAGGTCGTCAAGCAGGAGTTGTTACAGATAGCAATCACACCTATGCAAGAATTGAATCAATAGACCCAACAGCAATGAAAAAAGAGCTTGGAGAGGGAAAAGTTATTGTTCTAGCAGGATTTCAAGGAGTCAATAGATTTGGTTCAGTCACAACTCTTGGTCGTGGAGGTTCAGATTTGTCAGCAGTAGCTGTAGCAGGTGCATTAGATGCAGATGCTTGTGAGATTTATAGTGATGTTGATGGTATCTATACAACAGACCCAAGAATAGAGCCAAAAGCTAAAAAGATGGATTTTATCTCTTATGATGAGATGTTAGAATTAGCTTCACTTGGAGCAAAAGTTTTACAAAATCGTTCAGTAGAGTTGGCTAAAAAGTTAAAAGTTAAAATAGTAGCAAAAAGTTCTTTTTCTGATGCAGAAGGAACAGTAATTGGAGAGGAGACAGAAGGTATGGAAGCAGTTTTAGTAAGTGGTATTGCACTAGATAGAAATCAAGCGAGAGTAACAATCAGAGAGGTTTCAGATAAACCAGGTATTGCTGCAGAAATTTTCTCTAAGTTGGCAGAGAAGAATGTAAATGTAGATGTAATTATTCAAAATGCCTCTACTACTGACGGAACAACAAATCTTGGATTTACTGTTCCTGCTTCTGAATTGGAAGAGGCAAAAGCTGTTATTGAGGCATTTGACCATGATATTGGTGGAATGGATTTAGATGATTCTGTATGTAAAGTATCGGTTGTTGGTGTTGGAATGAAGTCTCATTCAGGTGTAGCTGCTACAGCATTTTGTGCATTAGCAGATGAAAATATAAATATAGAGATGATTTCTACTTCTGAGATTAAAGTCTCCATGATTATTGCAGAGAAGTATGCAGAGTTAGCAGTTCGGACATTACATTCAAGCTATAATTTAGATAAATAATGACCTCATTGTTAAGCTGGACTCTTGAAACAATTAGAAAAGAGGACTCCTCTTTCTCTTGGATGGAGGAGTGTCGTTATGATTGGGTTCCTGTTGTTCAACGTTCCATATCTAAAATCTTAGACGGTCAGTCTATATTGATTTTAACAGATGATGAAAGAGGTTGGTTTGCAAAATATGTAGCTAGTAAGATGAATAATCTATCAAATGATAGACCTTTTATCCCTCTATATACACTTAAATCTATGTTTCCAAACCTAGATAAGATGAAGAGTACACAAGAGTTGGATTTACTTGAAGATATGTTAAATATCTCATATCCTGATGGTTATTTCATCTGGTATATAGGTTCAGCAGATAGCTCTTACACTAAGTTTACATTTAGAAATGATGAGAACTTTTTATGGATTATTGATGGAGATGTTCCAAATAGTTTCTATATTCGTAATGGTGGTTTATCATTAGATATTAGACTTATTCAGCTATTTAAACTTTTCAATAAAACTTTAGATGCTTCACTATTTAGTGAGATAGAGCTACTTTAATATGCTTTTAACCTCTAGTATCATTATCACTGAAGATATTGAAAATACCTTATCTCAACTTAGAGATGAGCAGAGTGTAGAGAAGTTGACTATTATTAAAAATGAAGATAATAAAGGTAAATTAAAAGAGTTTTTAGTTGAACAGGCACAAGAGGCTATTGAAAAAGCTTATATATCATCAGAATTGGATAACTATATTATTTTAGTTGCTCCAAGATTTTCTGAAATAGCACAAAATAGACTTCTTAAACTTCTTGAAGAGCCACCTAAAAATAAATTTTTCATAATAGTTACAGAGTCAAAGTCAGCTCTACTTGATACAATTAAATCAAGAATGAGTGTAGTAGTTTTAGGTAATCGAAAAATATCAGATAGCTTATCGTTAGATGTAGAAAATTTAGACTTAGAGAGAGTCTATAAGTTTATACAGGCAAATATTAGAGTATCAGCTGTTGAGGCTAAAGAGTTAGTAGAGCAGATATCTTTAGAGGCTATGAAATCAGGAAAATTTATCTTAGATAAATCTACTTTAGATTTGTTTTCAAATGCCATAAAGCTATTGGAAGTTGGTTCTCCTACTACTTTTGTTTTAAGTGGATTACTTTTGAAGTTGTTAGCAAAGAGGAGAAAAGATGGAGATATATCAAGTAGATAATATAAGAGATAAAAAAGAGTTTCTTAAAAAGCTAAAAGTCCACGGTGGAGGTGTCTCCATTATGGCTAAAAAGATGGAGTTACTCTACTTTTACATAAAAGATTTAAAAACTCCTGCTGTAAATATCTTAAAACAAGATGCTTTGAGCATTGGTGCAGAGTTAGCAACTCCTTCTGGGGTAATTATTTGTGAGAAAGAGAGTTATGACTCTCTACTTATTGGAACAAGAAAGCATATTGAGATTTTAGCTAAAAAAGAGTTGTCTCAACCATTTGGATTGAAAAAAGTAGCTAAAGAGTTAGAGGAGTTTTTAAAGTCAAAAGAGTATCCTATAAAGATAATGGGAATTATTAATGCAAATGATGATAGTTTCTTTTCAGCCTCTAGGTTTATGGAGAAAGATGCTTTTTTAAAGATAGAAGAGATGATAGAGGAGGGGGCAGATATTATAGATATTGGAGCAGTCTCTTCTCGTCCCAATGCTGTTAATGTATCTAAAGAGATAGAGCTAGAACGGATTAAACCCATTTGTGATATGATAAAATCTAAAAAGCTATATGATAAAATCTCTTTCTCTATCGACTCCTATACACCATCTGTGATTGAGTATGCTCTAAAGAGTGGTTTTTGTTTTATTAATGATATTACAGGAGCATCAGATGATGAGGTCATTAAATTGGCTGTTGATTATGGGGCTAAATTGATTATCATGCACATGCAAGGAACACCACAAACTATGCAGGATAATCCATGCTATGATGATGTTATGGTAGAGGTATCTAACTTTTTTGAAGAGAGAATAGCTAGATGTGAAGCTTTAGGAGTTAAGAGAGAAGATATTATCTTAGATGTAGGGATAGGGTTTGGAAAGAGTTTAGAACATAATTTAACTCTATTAAGAAATATGAGACACTTTAAAAAGTTTGGTTGTGAAGTTTTGGTTGGAGCAAGTAGAAAATCAATAATAGATAAGATTATCCCCACACCAACCGAAGAACGGTTGGCAGGAACATTGGCTATTCATTTGCAAACTGTACAGAACGGGGGAGTGAGTCTAGTTCGCTGTCATGATGTGAAGGAGCATTATCAAGCTTTAGCTGTTTTACACTCTCTCTCCATTTAGTACATTTAAACTCGTCATATACCTTACAAGATAGTTCAGTACAAGAGGGAGGAGTATCATTATCTAAAGCTCTTTTACATGAATTACACCCATCAAACCACTCCATACAACTCTCTGGAATATCTGAATTTAGTTGAGAAGATGAGTTTTTGATAACATCCTCTTCAACTCCATTTTTAAATTTGATTTTACTGATTGTTTTAGATATTTTATATGCAATAGCATAGTGTGATAGTTTACTCTTTGTAGAGTTACTCTCATCTACTCCAATCTTAATTGTAATTATCTTTTTGTCACCTTTTGGTAATCCAACTAAAAGAACATCTGCATTTGACAATTTATCTATACGGTACATCAATAGATTATAGTGAGAAAAATCTATCTTCTGTGATTTAACTGATTTGATAAAGTTATCTCTTTTTTTCCAACCTTTTTGGAGTTTAACTTTTGATAGAAACTTTTTCATCTCTTTTTGGGAAGAGATTACTGTAGTAGAGAAGTTTTTATATCCATCTTCAAGAGTCGGTATTGTTACTCTTGATATGGTTTTAATGCTCATCTCTTTTAGTGGCTTTTTACCAATTGTTTTAATGACAATACTCTCTTTAGTACAAGAGATGAATAGCAGAGAAATAAATGTAATCAGTAGAAGACGTAACATAATTTTTCCTTTATATAGTTATATTTATAATATAACATTTTTTTTAATATTTCTCTTAAATATGTTATACTAATGATAAATTTTAATTGAAGAGAGTGAAATGAATTCAAAAAAAGTATATATTGTATCAGGTGCTGGTCTATCTGCTGAATCAGGAATTAAAACATTTCGAGATTCTGATGGTTTATGGGAAAACTACTCCATAGAAGAGGTATGTTCTACAACTGGTTGGGCAAGAGACCGTCAAAAAGTAACCAATTTTTATGATGCTAGACGAGCAGATTTAGAGAGTAAAGAGCCAAATTATGCACATAAGCGTTTGGCAGATTTAAAGTCAAAATATCCTAAAAATATTTTTATGTTAACTCAAAATGTAGACAATATGTTAGAAAAAGCAGGATGCACAGATGTTATCCATCTTCATGGAACATTGACAGATTTACGTTGTGAGCGATGTAAACATGTTTTTCCAATAGGATATAAGCCTCAAAAGAGTACCACTTGTCCAGAGTGTGATTGTACAGTTGTACGTCATAATGTGGTTATGTTTGGAGAGAATGCTCCTGCTTATGAGCATTTAAGAAAGCTATATAATGAAGCAGATATGATAGTTGTTATTGGAACAAGTGGGCATGTTATAGATACAGCCTACATGGCACAGTTAGTTGATTATTCAATTTTAAACAATTTAGATGTAGATAAAAATCATGACCAATATTTTAAAGTACAACTACATAAACCTGCAACAGAAGCGATAGATGAAATTTTTGAATTGGTAGAAGAGTTTTTGTCGTAATGGGATTAATTAAAAAATTTATATTTTTACTATTTTTAGGACTATTTATCTATGCACTTTTGGTTCGTCTAAATGATGATATTGCAAAAGATACAGAGCCTTATATATATAGCAAGATAGAAGATGTTCCATCTAAAAAAGCAGGACTCCTTTTAGGTACAAGCAAATATCTAAGAGGAGGCAAGATAAATTATTTCTATAAATATAGAATAGATTCAGCAGTAAAGCTCTTTAAGTCGGGCAAGATAAAAGCGATAGTTGTATCAGGAGATAATGGAAGTAAATATTATGATGAGACTACAACAATGCATGATGATTTAGTAGCTAGAGGAGTTCCCTCAAAATATATCTCACTAGACTATGCAGGGTTTAGAACATTAGACTCTATTGTAAGAGCAGAAGCAATTTTTGGTTTAAGAGACTATATTATTATCTCTCAACGTTTTCATTTGGAAAGAGCAATCTATATTGCTCATGCTAAAGGTCAAAAAGTGATAGGTTTTGCCTCTAAAGATTTTAAAAATACTGTTTGGGCAAAGAGAATGGAACACCGTGAACTTTTGGCAAGAGCTAAAGCTTTTTTAGATATTCACATTTTAGGAAAAGAGCCTAAGTTTTATGGCTCTAGAGTAGATGTTCTCTATAGAGATTAAGTTAGGCGACACCCCCATTTAAAATATTTTTTATACTCTCTAAGCCTAGATATGACTATGCGATGATGAAATCTACTAGCATGAATAAATTTACCATGACCTAGATATATCCCTACATGGTCTATTTTTTTATGTTTAGATGAAAAAAATACTAAATCTCCCTTTCTTAAATATTTAGTATTAGATACTTTCATGCCTAATTTTGCTTGATTCCATGAATTTCTTGGAATGTATATACCATTACGTCTAAATACCTCTTTGGTAAAACCCGAACAGTCGTATTTGTATGGACCATTACCACCCCATTTGTACTTTTTACCAAGTTTTGATTTTGCAACACGTTCAATATAGATACTTTTGTAGTATTTACTATGGCTTTTTCCATAAAGAGAATCAGCTGAATAAAACATTATAAAAACTAATAAGAAAATATTTTTAATTTTCATTAAAGAATCCTTTTTAAATCAAAAAATTTCAAAATTATATATAAAAGAATATGTAAATATTATTAAAATAGACCATATTATTTTAGATACATTAATGTGTAACTTTAAGTTACTTTAGTAGAAGATAAAGCTCAAAATGTTAAAATTGTAAAAATTATTAAAAGAGATTTAATGACCAAAATAGAATATATAAATAAGATTAAGACTTTAAAAAAATGGGCATATGCCTACTATGTTGAAGATAGCCCTATCGCTACCGATGAAGAGTACGATAAGCTCTATCATGAAGTGTTAGATTATGAAACAGCCAATCCAAAAGAGGTGGCAGAAGACTCCCCAACTAAAAGAGTAGGGGGTGTGGTGCGTGAGGAGTTTAATAAAGCGAAACACATCAAACGTATGTGGAGCATGGAAGATGTTTTTGAAACAGAGGAAGTGCAAGAGTGGCTAGAG
>CAMZNQ010000243.1 GCA_947313765.1 uncultured Sulfurovum sp. | reverse complement strand
TTTACATTTCTTAGAGGTGGGCTTAGAGGGAGGGTAATACCCAGCTCCATTCCGAACCTGGAAGTCAAGCCTCCCATCGCCGATAATACTTACTCTGTCTGAGTTGGGAATGTAGGTCGTTGCCTCTTTGAATTTTTTCTTCAAATAAAATCAATTACTATTTTCTTTTTAACTTTTCTTTAAACTTACTACTCTTTTGGATAAAATATCATTCAATTTAATATAATGGATACTAAAAGATGGATTTATATGAGTATAGTGAATTAATTAAAAAACTTACTGTTAAGATAGAAAATATTAAAAATATTGTTAAACCTGATGAGATTATTGAACGTATAGATACTATAAATAGACTTCAGGAAGAACCTTCTTTTTGGGATAATGCAAAAGAGGCATCTTTGATTTCTCAAGAGAAGAAAAAAAAAGAGCGTATGTTGAACAAATATTTAAATGCAAGAGATTCTGTAGTTGATGCTTCAGATTTTTTTGAATTATCTAAATCTGAAAATGATGAAGAGACACTAGAGATGCTTTTTGAAGATTCTAAATTTTTGATGGATAGCATTAATGATTTAGAGGTGGCTATGATGCTTAGTGGAGAGCATGATAGCAATAATGCAATTATATCTATTCATCCTGGGGCTGGTGGTACAGAGTCTCAAGATTGGGCAAATATGCTTTACAGGATGTATTTGCGTTGGGCTGAACGAAGAGGGTTTAAAGTGGAAGGGCTTGATTATCAAGCCGGAGATGAAGCTGGGATTAAAGATGTCAGTTTTATTATTAAAGGTGAGAATGCTTATGGTTATCTAAAGGTAGAGAATGGTATTCATCGTCTAGTTAGAATCTCTCCTTTTGATTCTAATGCTAAGCGACACACCTCTTTCTCTTCGGTTATGGTCTCTCCTGAAATTGATGATGATGTTGATATTGTCATTGAAGATAAAGATATACGAATAGATACTTACAGAGCTTCAGGGGCAGGTGGTCAACATGTCAATAAAACAGAGAGTGCTATTCGTATTACTCATATAGAGACAAATATTGTTGTTCAGTGTCAAAACGATAGAAGTCAACATAAAAATAAGGCAACAGCTATGAAGATGTTGAAATCTCGCCTCTATGAGTATGAGATGGAGAAGAAACAGGCTTTAGTAGATGGGGTTGAAAAGAGTGATAATGGTTGGGGGCATCAGATTCGTTCTTATGTTTTAGCACCATATCAACAGATTAAAGATACTCGTTCCAATATTCCTTACTCTAACGTAGATGCTATTTTAGACGGAGATATAGACAAACTTATTGAAGGTGTATTAATTTCTCAACTATTATATTAATTTTAAATAGTATAATTTACTAAAAAAGGTAGTTATAGTGAAAAAAGATATTGGTAGAGTGATAAAACTTTTTATTTCACAAAGAGAAGAGCCTAAGCGTCAAAATAGAGCTGAACTATATTTAGATAAAAAGGGTGTTGTAGATGATAAATTTTATGGTAAAGATTTAGAGCGTTCAATTCTTATGTCCTCTTTACATAGCTACAAAATGGCTTTAGATAGTAATATTGAGATGGAATATGGTACATTGGGAGAAAATATTTTAATTAACTATAATCTATACTCCTTTGCAGGTGGTACTAAACTAGAGATAGGGGATAATGTTATTATTGAGATAACTAAAAACTGTACAATATGTAACCATCTATCTGTTATTGATAAATCTCTACCTAAATTATTGAGAAAAGATAGAGGAATATTTGTTAAGGTTATTAAAGAGGGTTTTATTAAAGAGGGTGATATTGTGAGCTTATCTTAAATATTAATATAAAAATGAATTGATAAAAATTAGTTTTTATAAAAGAATCACTATTTTTATCTGGATTTTTTTTACATTCTTGCGATATAATTCATAAATAATAACATGGAATGGATAGATATATGACAATAACAAAAAGAGTAACTTTTATTGCTAAAGATGGTAGTGAAGATAAGATGAGAGAGCTTTTAATAGCAATGGTAGAGCCTAGCAAAAAAGAGGATGGATGTATTTTTTATGATATTTTTCAATATGAAAATAGTCCTAGAAAGTTTATGGCTGTTGAGAGTTGGAGAGATGAGAAGGCACTGGATGGACATAAAGCTTCTGCTCACTATGCTATCTATAAATCTTCTTATGAACCATACTGTGAGAGTAAATATAGTGATGAGTTAAAGGTTTTAGGTTAGTTTATGGAAAATTTATGGGATGTCAAAGAGGCAGGTAAATGTAGCAGTGATTTAGAGCTTCGTGTATATAGTTCAAATCTTTTAGGACAGAGTGATGAGCTTGTGCTTCATGGTGGTGGAAATACATCTGTAAAGAGTATTGTAAATGGAGAGGGTATTCTCTATGTAAAAGGTTCTGGTTGGGATTTAGCCTCAATAAAGCCAGAAGGATTCTCTCCTGTTAAGATGTCTGCTCTTTTAGATATGGCAGAGTTAGAGGAGTTGAGTGATATTGATATGGTTGCAAGACAGAAGTCTGCAATGGTTGATGCTACTGCACCTAACCCCTCTGTGGAGGCTATCTTACATGCTCTTATCCCCTTTAAATTTGTAGACCATACTCATGCTGATGCAGTTGTAACAATATCTAATTCTCAAAATGGAGATGAGTATATAGAGAATCTTTTTCCACATTTTCTTGTTGTTCCCTATGTGATGCCAGGATTTCTTTTAGCTAAAAAGATTAATGAGATGACTCAAAATACAGATTGGGATAGTTGTGAGGGTATTATTTTACATAACCATGGAATCTTTACATTTGATAATGATGCTAAAAACTCTTACGATAAGATGATAGAGGCTGTTACTAAAGCAGAAGAGTTTTTAGATAAGAAAGCCCCCCTAAACATACCCTATGTTGAACCAACAATAAGTTGTAATATAGATAGATTAAAACAGTTGATTAGCAATGCTAAGGGACAACACATAAAGATTAAGATGAATCAGACTCAATTAGCTTTAACTTATGCGTCTAAAGAGAATATAGAGGAGTTTGCTACTCGTGGTGTTTTAACTCCTGAACATATTATTAGAACAAAACATCAGCCACTAATTATTAACAATAACAATATAGAAGAGGCCATAGAGGAGTATATGGAGGAGTATGAGGAGTATTTTAACCACTTTGCATCAATAGATGAGGTTATGTTAAATCCTGCTCCTAACTACGCTGTTATTAAAGATTTTGGAGTTGTAATATTTGGTAAAACAGATAAAGAGGTAAATATCATAAACGATATAGTAGAGCATACAATGAGAGCAGTACTTCGTGCAGATATGCTTGGTGGATATGACTCCATCTCACTAGAAGATAGTTTTAATATGGAGTATTGGGATTTAGAACAGGCTAAGATTAGATGCAATATTTAATGGCAATAGATGCAGGGACAGGTTCTGTTCGTGCAGTTATATTTGATTTAGATGGAAATCAAATATCTCTATCTCAACAAGAGTGGATACATATAGAGGAGGAGGGTATACTCAATAGTATGAGTTTTGATACATCTAAAAATTGGGAGATAACCAAAAATTGTATCAAAGAGTCAATAGAGAAAGCAGACATTAACTCTAATGATATCTTAGCACTCTCTGCTACATCTATGCGTGAGGGAGTTGTACTTTATGATAGAGAAGGAAAAGAGCTTTGGGCTGTGGCAAATGTGGATGCTCGTGCATCTAAAGAGGTAAAGTATCTTAAAGATAATTTTAAAGGGATAGAGGAGAATTTCTACTCAATTTCTGGTCAAACTTTTGCTTTAGGTGCATTACCTCGTCTCTTATGGCTTAAAAATAATCAACCAGAAGTTTATGAAAAGGTAGCATCTATCTCTATGATAGGAGATTGGATTTTAGCTAAACTTTCAGGAGTGATAGCAACTGACCCAAGTAATGGAGGAACAACAGGTATCTTCTCCTTAAAAGAGCGTTGTTGGGTGTCAGATATGGCTAAAGAGATTGGAATCAAAGATGATATCTTTCCCAAAGTTTTAGAGGTTGGAGAAGTTTTAGGAGAGGTAACTAGTTGGGCTTCAAAAGAGACAAATCTATCAACAGATACAAAAGTTGTAATGGGTGGAGGAGATGTTCAGTTAGGTTCAGCAGGTCTTGGTGTAGTTAAAAGAGGAGAGGTTGCCATTTTAGGTGGCTCTTTTTGGCAACAAGTTGTAAATATTGATTCCCATATTCCCCCACCATTAGATATGAATATACGTGTTAATCCTCACGTAATTAATGGAGTTTCACAAGCAGAGGGAATAACCTTTTTTAGTGGTTTAGTAATGCGTTGGTTTAGAGATGCATTTTGTGAACTAGAGAAGATGGAAGCAGAAGAGAGAGGGATTGATACCTATACTGTTTTAGAAGAGAAGGCAAAAGATGTTCCTGTTGGCTCTTATGGAATTGTACCTATATTTTCAGATAGCATGAAGTATGGTAAGTGGTATCATGCTAGTCCCTCTTTTTTAAATCTATCACTTGACCCTAATATCTGTAACAGAGCCTCTATCTTTAGAAGTCTACAAGAGAATGCTTGTATTGTCTCTGCTATCAATTTAAAAAAGATTGAAGATTTTACAAACGTCAAGATAGAGGAGATTGTATTTGCAGGTGGGGCTAGTAGAGGAGAGCTTTGGTGTCAGATTTTAGCAGATGTAACAGGGTGTAGAGTTAAAGTTCCAAAAGTTACAGAGGCTACTGCTTTAGGTTCAGCAATGAGTGCAGGAGTTGGAGCAGGAGTATATGGCTCTTTGGTTGAGGCATCTAAAAAGTTAGTGGTATGGGAGAGAGAGTATCTACCCAATAGCTTAAACTTTGATAAGTATAATACATTACAGAAAAAATGGTGTGAACTATATGAGGCACAGTTAGCCTTGGTTGATAGAGGATTAACTGAGTCGATGTGGAAAGCACCAGGAATTTAAATTTAATATAAGGAAAAATATGTATCTTTTTACAAGTGAAGTGGTGTCCCCAGGGCATCCAGATAAGTGTGCAGATATTATTGCCGATACAATTGTTGATAAACTAATTATTGGAGACTCTAAATCAAGAGTAGCATCAGAGGTATTTGTTGCAGGAAACCATGTTGTTATTGGTGGAGAGGTTACCTCTGCTACTAAAATGAGTAATGATGACTATATCCAATTGGTTAAAGATGCTCTAATAGAGATAGGTTACAATGGAAATAACCACTTTACACATAAAGAGACACTATATCCTGAAGATGTTAATGTTCAAGTTCTTTTAAATGAACAATCTCCAGATATTAACCAAGGTGTTGACCAAGAAGATGGAGAGACAGGTGCAGGAGACCAAGGGATTATGTTTGGTTATGCAGATTGTGAAACAGAAAATTATATGCCATCTGCTATTACCTATGCACGTCTATTGATGGATAAAGTATATAAATATGCAAAAGCTAATCCTCATGAGTTAGGTGTTGACATTAAGACACAAGTGACAATGGATTATGGTCTAAAAGATAATTTTGAGTCGTGTAAACCTCAAAAGATTCATACAATTGTAGTCTCTGCACCTTGTGTGGCTAGTATGAACATAGAGAGTGTTAGAGAGCTTATCCAAACCCTTATTGATGATGCAGGATTACCATCTGAACTATACAATAGAGAAGATTGTATTATACACATTAACCCAACAGGTAAATATGTCTCTCACTCCCCACTTCATGACTCTGGTTTAACAGGTAGAAAACTTATTGTAGATAGCTTTGGTGGATATGCACCAATTGGTGGTGGCGCTCAAAGTTCAAAAGATTATACAAAAGTTGACCGTTCAGGACTCTATGCAAGTAGATATATTGCAAAACATATTGTAGCTAGTGGATTGGCAAAAAAATGTGTAGTTCAAATCTCCTATGCTATTGGTGTAGCAAAACCAACCTCGGTAGCTGTTGATACCTACGGAACAGTAGTTGATGGGTTAGATGATGATAGACTCTCTACTTTTGTAATGGATAACTTTCCATTGACTCCAAACTGGATTACAAAGAAATTTGCCTTAGATAAACCATCTAAAGAGACATTCCTATATGCAGATGTAGCAGGTAGAGGACAGGTTGGACAGAGTGACTACCCTTGGGAGCAGTTAGATAGGTTAGAACTTTTCAGAGGGTTGAGATAGATGAAAAAAAACTTTGCATTAATTGGGGCTTCAGGTTACATCGCTCCACGACACATGAAAGCGATAAAAGATACAGGTAATGATTTGGTAGCAGCCCTTGACCCTTATGATGGTATAGGTATTATGGATAGTCACTTTCCCCAAGCAGATTTTTTTACCGAGTTTGAACGTTTTGATAGATTTGTAGATAAGTGGAGGAGAGATACAGGAAATAAGATAGATTATGTCTCTATCTGTTCCCCTAATTATCTACACGATTCACACATAAGATTTGGTTTAAAGTCTGGTGCTGATGTTATTTGTGAAAAGCCTTTAGTTCTAAACCCTTGGAATATTGACCAATTAAAGATTATTGAGGAGGAGACAGGACAAAAGGTCTATAATATT
>CAMZNQ010000242.1 GCA_947313765.1 uncultured Sulfurovum sp. | reverse complement strand
CTTTGGGTAATTCTGATTCAAATAAACCTTTATTAGGTAGTTGATGAAAGTCATCATCAATAAATAATGTTTCCTCTTCAAAAATTAATTTATCATTAACAGTTGAAGCAAGTATACAATTATAGCCATGAGGAGGGAAGTACAAAGAAAATGATATTTTATCTGTACGCTTTTTTCCAAAATAAAATATTTTATCTGCTCCACCTTGCTCTGCCACATAAAACTGTAAATCTTTATCAACTATTTTTTTCATAAACTTAAAAAAACCAATAAAGTTACTTTTACCCACACCATTTGCACCAATTATAATATTTAATGATTTTAACTCTAAATCTAATAATTTAATAGACTTATACCCATTAATCTGTAAGGAATTAAGCCTACCAACTATCTTAACCATTGTCATACCTATTTTTTTTAATACTATTATAGCTAATCATAATCGACCACCCTCTTAGTAAACCTCTCAATCCTAAAACTCTTCGCCACCCCAGTAGCTGTTAGGTAGGCTCGTTTTGGAATACCTAAAGGCATTTTGGAGGGAATCCCCATATTGGTTTTGGTTTGGAACATCGCCTTTTGAGGGAAAGTGGGTTCAGTACAACCAAAACAGGGTGTGCCTACTCGGGTTTTAGAACTCACATCATTCCAAAGAATTTTGTTACAACTCCCTCTTGTGTAGGGAGCTTGACACCCTTGTTCGTAAAAGAGGCAACCCTCTTTGAGTCCAAACCCTTTGGTATCTATTTTCCATTCAAAATATTCATTTCGAGTACAACCTGTATGCACCGTAATGCCGTAGAGTTCTTGAGGTCGGTGCATCTCATCGAGGACTATTTTTCTGTTTTGAGCTAACATTAGAAGAACAAAAGAGAGCCATTTGGGGTGAATGGGGCAACCAGAGAGTGAGATTAATTTAGAGGAATATTTTTCATAACGTCTAGTTTTCTCTTCTCCATCAAAGGCAAAACCAGAGATATTTTTTGGGTCTGCTTGTTTAAACACTCCCCCAAAAGTAGCACATGTTCCTGTGGTAATGATGTGTGTTGATTTTTGAGCATAGGCTTCAATGACTTTAGAGACCTCTACGCCATTTTTAATAAATCCCTCCTCTTTAAAAGAGCCTTCTAGCAGTAAAATATCACACTCTAAGCTCATGCTTAAAACCTCTTCAAAAGAGTGCTTAGTATCTACAAACGGATGATGAACAAGTTCAAAATGAGATAAAATAGAGAAGAAATCGGGATGGTTAAAAAAAGAGTGAGCATTTCCATTGCAGGTGATGCTTTGAAGCCATAGAAGTTTAGGCTTTTTCATCTACTATGCCTTTAAAGCAGAGTAGATATTACGTGAAATATCTTCAATGTAATCCTCTATGGGTTTCGGTAAAACCTCTTCTCCTTGGAGAAAGACCATGCCCCCCAAATAGCCCATAAAAAGCCCAAAAGCAGAGAAAAAATCTTGGTTACGCAATGCCCCACTCTCTACCCCATCATCAAAGAAAATCATAATTTCAGTAATGAAACCAGAGACACATATCATCCCCTCGCAACCATCGTTAAAGACTTCACGATTTGAGAGGTAAACACGCAAGAAATACTCTATCATCTCTGGTTTCTCTTTTGCCATGGTGAAGTAGACCTCTACAATTTTAAAAACTTTCTCTTCTGTTGAGATGTTCATGTTGTTAATGGTTCTAATCTCTGCCCCTAATGCTTCAGAGGTGTATTTGATAATCTCTTTAGCCAATACATCTTTTGATGAAAAATAGTTATAGAGGTTACCCACCGACATCTTAAGAGCCTTAGCAATGTCAGGAATAGTGGTTTTATGAAAACCTTGAGTTGAAAAAAGCTGTAGTGCTGTTTGTAGGATAGATTCACGTTTAAGTGCTTTTTTTTCGGATATTTTCAAAAGATTCCTTTTTGCTATCAAATAATATTGCTATTCTATCGTGAACTACCCAATAGCTAAAGACGATTGGGCTTCCTGCTTCACAGAACCATAACTAGCTACAACTCCATAATAAGTTATAGCCCCGTCAGAGGGAACTCCACAGGCTTGTATTCCGACCGTTCCAGACGTATTGATTTAATCTTTATGCAATCATATAATAATTTTATAAATAAGGCAAGAAAAATAATAGAAAATTGTACGGTTATCAAACCACAAACAGGGCTAAACATAATTTGAAAGTGCATTTGATATTAGTATGCAAATATAGGAAAAAGTTGCTAGTGCAAGGAATAGAAGATAATATATACAAAATCAAGGTTAACGCCTTATAGCTTTCAGCCCAACGGCTAAAGACCATTGGGATTTCAGCTATTTAGTTGTTAAGAAGTTTAAATATTTTAAGGAGGAGTAGGAAATTTTATTAGTTAAGGTGTTGTTGCAGATGGTAGGTTTCAAGTACCTACCAAAAAAAGTTAATATCTACTCAACTAAGCCAGATAAAATCTTTCTCATACGTTTTTGAGCATCTTCTAGCACCTCAATATCTTTTTTATCGGTAATGGACATAGAACTCATCCAATTATAGACAGATGGAAAGGCTATGGTCATCTCTCCTTTACCTTTCTCTTTCTCTAAATAGAGTGAACATGGAGCAAATGCACCTGCTTCTGGTCTGCTTTTGGCAATGGTATAGATTACAGGAAGTTTACAGATTGAGTAAACTTCATAGAAATCAAATCCCTCATAATTCTTCTCTTCAAAATCATCTCCCAAGTTATTTTGACCTGCAATAACAAAACCATTTGGAGAGAGTTCTCCCTCAAAGCCCATCTTGAACTCCTCTAACTCATCATCCCAATCTTTTGCATCTATCTCCATTTTGTAGGTAGTTACAAGTTCTCCTTTAGGCTCTACTGCTTTGTAGGAAAGAGTTGTAAACTTACCTTTTGGCATTGCACTCTTAAGCGTTTTTACAACCAATGCTCTTAAATCGGTCAATAGCTTCTCATCTGCTGGAATCTTCATGATTTTTTGCATAGCTTCTGCAGATAGAGATGATACGGATATGGTCTTATCTCCTTTTTTAGTATAGATACTCATACTCATTGGAGCAAAAAGTCCAATGTTCGGATATTTTTTTGCTAACTCTAAAACGACATCTTTTTTGTAAAAAGTAAATAGGTTATATGTATCAAAACTTGACTCTTTAAACTGTTTTGTAAAAGGTGTGTTCATGTCACGATTGGCAGATACAAAGAAACCTGCTTTTTTAAATGCCTCTTCAATCGTTTTTGGTGTTATCTTTCCATCACTGTTATCCGATACAAATAGTTGAACATCTCCTAAAGGTGCTTCTATTTCCACCTTTTTTGTCTCTTTTTTAGGTGCTGGTGTATTGCTATCTTTTGCCATAGCCCCTGTTACAAGTAACGAAGTTAATAGTAGCGTATTTATGATTTTCATTTTCTCTCCTTAAGTTTAAAATTATGGTCGGATATAGATATATCCACGAAGTTGACGCTCTATAAGCTCAACAATCCCTGCTGTTACAACCTCTACACCATCAAGCAAATCTTTTTTATATATCTTTAGTGTCTTCATAGTATTTTCACAATCAATAAACTCTACATC
>CAMZNQ010000241.1 GCA_947313765.1 uncultured Sulfurovum sp. | reverse complement strand
TCCCTATGGTTAAAAAACTAGATGATTAAAGTAATCTTTGTTCCATGAGGAACATTACAGCTTTCTTTAGGTCTTTAAAAGAGACTAACCAATCTTTTTCAAAAGATTGAGGACCCTCTTTGAAAAGAACCCCAACTTCCTCAAAAGTAAAGATAATATCAAATGAAAGCAAATAATCATTTACTTCATCAATAATCTCATTTTCTCTGATTACTTCTAGAAAATTTTTAGCTTCCTTAGCTAAATTTTCTGTAAGAGGTTTTGAAACCTCTTTTTTTTTTTTTTTTTTTATTTTTTTAGAATTATAACTATTTCTAAATGATCTCAACCACTCATCTCTTTGAATAGTCTCTTTAATACTAAAACTAACTTCTTTAGCTGCTGTTGCCATTGAAGTTAAATAGTGTGCTTCTCTATAAGCTTTAACTAGCTTATCATTAGCAATCAATGTGTCTCCATCTTTAGTAAAGAGATACCCTTTTTGGACTTTAACGTCCCCTTTTTGTAAAATCATAAAAAATTATTTAATAAGTTAAAAACTAGAAATACTTCACCCAATTACTTACATTTCTATGTTTCCCTTCTGGAGAGAACCATTTTCCATAACCACATACTACTTTAGTTTCTGTGGTATGAAAAGAAATAATATCTCCTAGAATTGTAAAGTTACATTGTTCAATACCATCATTTACTGGAATATATTTTGACCCATAATTATGCTCATTATTCCAAGCATGACCAGGGTAATGATTATCTCCAAATAAGACAACATTATTATAAGTTTTATACTCACGTATTATTTTTCTGAAATAGATCTGGTCATTATCAGTTCCAATTTCTTTAAAAATATCAGAAGAGTTTAATTTATAAACTTGATCTCTATCATAGAGAACGGATTTACTCCCTGTTATGAGTAAATCCGCATTATAGCGTTCTACTAAATTGGCAGATACCAATATCATAGTAGCAGATACGCTACTAGGGATTGATCCAGATATATCCACAATAATTAGATTCCTTTCTTCTGGTTTAAATTTAAAAGTACCAAAAGAATCTGTTACCTTATTAAACCTCCCTCTATTAAAAGAAACTTGGTTAAGAGCATCACTCATAATACTTTCCTCTAATGTTTTAAAGAAAGGTGGTAATAAATCCAGATCCATTAATTTCTGCATATCCACTATTGCGGCTTGTTCTAAAGCTTCATCAATTGAAAATTCCTTTTCCTCATAAAAATCTGAGGATGAACATTCACTCATTATTGATGTAGTATATACCATATCTACATCTTTGAACCTAAACCCCTTTTCTTTTAAATAGGTTCTAAATCCGTCAGGGAACTTTAACTTTTTAAAAGACTTTAAGAGTACTTGATACTCCAAAATCTTTATCATTTTGGGAATATCCTCATCTCTTACTCTAATAAAGGGAATCCCAATTGGAATCTCCTTTGTACTTTCATCTATTCCTATTAATAGAATATCTGGAAGCTCTAACATTTTTGATTTTGCTAATTTCATTGTTTACTTTTTTTATATAAATTATATAATATCTTCCAACTTACCATTTCGTTTTCAGAAATAATTGTACCATTTTCTAAAGGGATAGATCCAATTTTATTCTCAATCATTGCTGATTCTAATATCTCATGAAAATTATCATTTACTGAGAACCCATTTTCCAAGTAAAGGTTTATACTATGCTCAAAAAACCTTGGTGTAGAATAGTTATTTAGGAAAGATCCATTAAATTTATCCTCTGAGATAACATCAAAAGCTGCTTCTAAAGTGGAAGCATCTAAAAAGTATTTGTCTTTAAAATACTTAGAAAAAATCTTAAGGTTTTCCCATACTTTGTAGAATAAAAACCTTTGGGAGACTTGAGGGAGGAGTTTGGTCATCCCTTCTTCGTTTGCTGCACCACAGATCATTATATCTGGAAGCTTGTACCCACTCCCTAAAGTTCTTTCAGAGAGAACCGTTAATAAACTTTTAAAGGTTGCTAGAGGTGCATTTAACACCTCATCAAGGAATAAAATATCTCCATCTTTTAAATCTCTAAAGATAGAAACATCAAATTCAACAACCCTTTTATTCTCCTTATCAGGAAATAACATCCCTGATATCTCAAAAGGATCCTTCGTAGATAAGGGAAGGGGGACTAGCTTAGCCCCAACTTCTTCAGCAAATTCTTTTACTAAAGAAGTCTTTCCCAACCCTGTTGTTCCAACAAATACAGGGATAGTATTCTCCCTTAAGTATTTGTTGTTATAAGTAGTACTGAGTATTTTTTTTATTTTATCCATTATCCTATTTTATACCTTTTTAAGAAATAGTTAGTCAACTCTTTTATCTCTTTTTTATAAAAGGGTTGATAATTTATCAGATACTCTTTTAAATCTGATTTAGATGTAAAAGGTTTGATCCATGATTTATTTTTCATGATCAAATCCATGTCTTTTCTCATATATTCCTTGTAATCTAAGACTGTCCAGCCTTCGGTTACAACCCTTTGAGAATTTTCTAGTTTTTGGGGTTTGTTCCTTTCTAATCCCATTCTCTTTGGTTTAAATTTCTTCCTGAAATACCGCATTTTACGGCATTAAAAATGTCTACATGATATGTAATGAACTTATCTTCATCTAAAGCTCCTGTACAGCCCATAAGAGCGTTTCTGAAGATTTCTATATCAATTGTTGGGTAGGTTTTCTTAACCTCCTCCAACAATTGGGTAATCTCACCCTCATTAAATCCAAGAGGGTGAGATGTTTTGTAATTGAAAATTAAAGATCTAATCTTCATTAATAGAAAACTTAAACCCACAATGGTTAATCATAAAATCAACTCTTCCCCAAGTTGAATTTCCAACTAATTTTTTTATTATGTCTTCTCTTCTGATTGACATAATACTTCCCTCTTTAAAGGAAAAACCTTTTTTTCTTAAGAAGGTAATAACTGTGTTTTTTTCATAATTTTTCATCTTATGAGTTTTTAAAGTTAAAAAAT
>CAMZNQ010000240.1 GCA_947313765.1 uncultured Sulfurovum sp. | reverse complement strand
GTAGTATAGGCAAAGAGATATTAACTCTTTTGACCTCATTTCCAAAGTCACGGATAATTCCTTCTACAGAGATGTCTTCATCTATTAATGGAAAATGAATTCCTCGACCCCCTCCAATAAGTCGATACTCTTTCAACTCTTCTTGAGTTGCTTGTGCAAGTCGTATGGTATATGTATAAGGAACAACCAACACTCGATTGGTGCTTAACTCAATAAAGAGTCTATCTGAACCAAAGCCTACCGATTTTATTAAAATTTGATTCTCTAAAGTACTCATTCCATGCTCCTTTTATTTTTGTTTTATGTTCCTCAACCAATTTTACAATTAGTTTAAGCTCTTTTGATTTGAAATTATAACTATCAGTCACTTCTAAGGTTTCTAATACAACTCGTGCATACCCATCTCCATCTTCTACATGTATATGTTCAGGTAGATGTTCATTACTATAAAAATAAAATCTATAACTATTATATTTAAGTAATGTAGGCATATTTCTCCTTATTGTGTAATTATACACACTTATGGTTCTTGTGTCAAACTATTTTTTCCACCCTCTCTTTAACAAAAAATTAATGGAAAGTACGGCAAAATAGCGTGTTCGAGACGTTCTCTAACATTTTATTGTTAAGAACCAAAATGGTTGGAAAAAACTATACAAAACATAGATATTATGGGCTTTGTAGATTTTTATCTATTTTCAAATGCCTATTTTATCTTCATTGAACCTAAACAGAATGTTGTATTGAAATTGGGAATAGATTAAATCTACTCCTCCAACCAAATTTGCATATCTGCATCACTTGGCATTCTCCAGTCTGCTCTTGGGCTTAAAGAGATACTTCCCACCTTTGGTCCATCAGGTATACATGAGCGTTTGAACTGTTGGCTAAAGAAACGCCATAAAAACTTTTTAAGCCATTTTCTAATTGTCTCTTCATCATAATTATCAAAAGCATGATTTGCTAGAAAGAGTATCTTTTCGGGTTTTGCTCCATATTTGATGAAATGGTACAAAAAGAAGTCATGTAGCTCATAAGGCCCAACTATTGATTCTGTCTCTTGGACAATCTCATCTTCTTTATGAGGTAGAAGTTCAGGGCTTATGGGTGTATCTAAAATATCATCTATAATATGGGCAATATCTCTATTCTTTTTAAAATATTCAATAACATACTTAATAAGAGTTTTAGGTATCCCAGAGTTTAAAGCATACATACTCATGTGGTCGCCATTATAGGTAGACCAACCTAAAGCAATTTCACTTAAATCACCTGTACCGATAACTAAACCACCTTCACGATTTGCTGTATTCATTAAGATAGATGTTCTTGCTCTTGCCTGAACATTCTCATAGGTTACAGAGTGGTCATCTACATCATGACCTATCGCCTCAAACTCTGTAAGAGCTAGTTCAGT
>CAMZNQ010000239.1 GCA_947313765.1 uncultured Sulfurovum sp. | reverse complement strand
GGTAGTGGACTAATGTACAAGGCTACCCAAAAACGTTTCAAATCCCATAGGGACTATGTTCAAATCGCCACCGTGATTACAAATCCCGCTAAAATTCAGTTTCAAATCCCATAGGGACTATGTTCAAATAGCAACCAAATTGCTATTTTTAGGAATTCTCTTTATATTTGAACAAAACAATTATATTAAAAATAAGATTAAATTCTAATGAGAAAAAAATGAAATCCCATAAAATAGGGATTTTATAAAACTTAAATATAGCTTCAAAGAGATAGTTTGACTTAGAATCCATTTTTTTCATATAATCGAGAAGCTCATCTTTTCTAATATTTAAACTGTGGACTCTCTAAGTCTGACTCTCTATCATCAATCTCTTTATCTCTTCTTTTGTCTTTTATTCGTTTTCTTTTCATCTTCTGTTTAGCAAGTTCTCTCATATCTTCAGTGGTATCACTCTCATCAACAATTTCAACACCTAAAAGAGTCTC
The DNA here is from genome assembly GCA_947313765.1 of uncultured Sulfurovum sp. Taxonomy (GTDB): domain Bacteria; phylum Campylobacterota; class Campylobacteria; order Campylobacterales; family Sulfurovaceae; genus UBA1140. Next base: position 6,417 of record CAMZNQ010000239.1, on the reverse strand, counting down.
TACACAATCTTCAAGAGTTAAGATTCCCTCTGTTTGGTCATAGTTATCTTTAACTAAAAACATATGTTGCTTCTTTTTAATAAACATATCTAAAGCTTTATCTACAGGAAAAGTTTCATAGATAGATAACATTCTATCTTGAATTGTTGCAATGGTTACCGAATCATCAACTAAAGATTGTTTAAAAATCTTTTTTGTCAAAACAATACCCGTTACATCTTCAATCGTCTCATTATATATTGGAATTCTTGAAAATTTAAATATCTCATCTTGTGTATCCATTACCTCTCTAATGGTCATGCTACCCTCAATGGCAAAGACAACAGAGCGTGGAGTTAAAATATCATTAACTTTTTTTTCATCTAGTCTTAGAACATTCTCTATGTAATCTGACTCTTTCTCATCAATAACACCCTCATCTTCACTAATGAGCATACTCTCTAGGAGTTCATCTTTTGTAGTTGTAGCTTCATCCTCTTGACCTTTTGATATTTTGTTGGTTACAAGTAGAGTTACTAAAATGATAGGATATGTTATAAATATGAAAAATTGAATAATTCTAGCAGAGACGGGAGCTAGAGTTTTCCAATATATTGCACCAATGGTTTTAGGAATAATTTCAGAGAAAAATAGAATTGCAAAAGTCAATACTATTGATACATAGACCATTGCACCATCTCCATAGAGTTTAGATGCTTGAGCACCAACAACAGCAGCTCCTAATGTATTGGCAATAGTATTTAAAATCAAGATAGATGCAATTGATTTGTTAATATTTTCCTTATGTGAACGAAGAAGTTGTCCTATATTTGGACTATCTTTTTCGAGAACAGAAACATATGACATCTGTACTGAAAGTAGTACAGATTCAAGAATGGAACATAGAAAGGAGATTCCCACAGAGAGTAGAAAGAAAAGTATCAGATAACTCATTTAATTTAATAAACCTTTATAGTAAAATAATAGTCGCAAGACCTAAAAAGCTAAAGAAACCCACCACATCAGTAACAGTTGTTAAAATAACTGTACTTCCAATAGCAGGGTCAACATGCATCTTCTCTAGTAGAAGAGGAATGGTTGCTCCAAAAAAACCAGCCATTAAAAGGTTGATAATCATGGAGAGTGCAATAACAAAACCTAAATTTTCTATGCCAAACCAGACAGTTGCTATAGCTCCGATTATTATAGCAAATAAGAAACCATTTAATAATGAAATGCTAACCTCTTTGATAATAATTCTTTTTGCATCGCTAGGAGATATATCTTTTAGTGTCAATTGTCTAACAACTACAGTTAGTGTCTGTGTTCCTGCGTTACCTCCCATTGATGCAACAATTGGCATTAATATGGCAAGAGCTACCATATTGTTTAATGTATCTGAAAATAGACCAATAATAAGTGATGCAAAAATAGCTGTAATGAGATTAATTCCCAACCATGAAGCTCTCTGTTTAGTTGCTTTAACTATCTCCTCATCCTCTTCAATATCATCTTTTAACCCTGCTAGATTATATATCTGCTCTGTTGCTTGTTCCGATATAATATCATGAATATCATCAGAGGTAATTCTTCCTAATAGCCTATTATTTTTAGATATTATTGGTATTACAAATAGGTCATACTCTTTAACCCAATTAACTACATCTTTTATATCATCTGTATCATAGGCAGTAATAGGAGTATAGTTCTCATCTGACTCTTCAATATTATCTTTAAAAGATTTATCAAAGTTAAATGTTAGTAAATCATCCAAATCTATATTATATAGTAGTGTAGAGTCATCTTTAGTTATAAATAGATTGTGTACATTCTCTAATTCATTAGATTTTTTTAGTTTTGAGAATCGCTTTATGGCATCATTGACAATCTCATTCTCTAATGCCGAGAAGAGTTCAATCTGCATATATGCACCAGCTTGATTCTCTTCATAGGATTGTAACTTTCTAATATCTTTTTGGTCATCTTTGTCTAATCGTCTAAATACTTCAGAGGCAATATTTTCATTATGCTCTTGAAGCTCTTGCATAAAGTCAGTCTGGTCATCACTCTCTAACTCTTTTACTGCTTGTGCAAGGTCTTTAATATCTAATGATTCGACCATATCATCAAAATATCTATCGGGAAGTTCTAGTGCAACATCTCCTAAAATATCTTTAGGAATTAGTTTAATCGCTTTTGAAAATTTCTCTTCATCATACTGTTTAAGTATATTTACTATCTCAGAGAAGTGAAGTTCATCTCTATCGTGTAATAGTAAATGTTTTTTTAACTCTTCCATATTTTAACCCCCTATAATTTTTAGAAATTATATCTAAAATATAAAAAAAGTAAATAGGTAAGAACATATTTGTTTTTTAATGTTCTCTATTTTTTAAATAATTAACATAGCATCACCATAAGAGAAGAATCTATATCTCTCTTTAATAGCTTCATGATATAGTTGAAGTGTCTTTTCTCTACCAATAAATGCTGAAACCAACATGATTAATGTGCTTTTTGGTAGATGAAAATTTGTCAATAGATGTGTAACTCTTTTAGGTCTATTGCTAGGATTTAGAAATAAATCACACTCCCCATCTATCTTTTTTGTTCTTGCAAAATACTCAACTGTTCTTGTTACAGTTGTTCCTATTGCTAAAATATCTCTATCTGACTCTAAAATAGAGGCAGATTCTTTTGGAATATGAAAATATTCAGAGTGCATAGGGTGGTCTAAAATATACTCTGCATCTACAGGTTTAAATGTTCCTGCTCCTACATGTAGGGTTATCTTATGGGTTTTATGTCTCTTCTCTAGCTCTTTAAATAGTTTAGGAGTAAAGTGAAGTGATGCAGTAGGTGCAGCGACTGCTCCTGAATTTTTAGCAAAAAGGGTTTGATAATCCACCTCATCTTCTCTCTTATCTTCACGTTGAAGATATGGAGGTAGGGGAATATGCCCAATCTTGTCAAGAACTTGAACTAACTCTTCAAAACGTATATCTCTGTTTTCATGTTTAAAAGTAACAACTCTTGAACCATCACTATTTAGTTTTTTAACTGTTGCTACTAGATTATCATCAAAAAATAGCTCTCTGCTAATCTCTACTTTACCTCTAATCATTACAAGATATTCGTAGGCAGATAGTGGTTTGTTAAATAGTAACTCTACTTTTCCTCCACCTTGTCCATTTGAGTCCAATTTTTTCTTTCCAAAAATTCTAGCTTTTATCACTTTTGTATCGTTTAGAAATACATCACACTCTTTTGGAAGATGCTTTAGTAGCTCTTTAAATGTTGTGTGAATTATGCTATCTTTCTCTCTGTTATATACTAAAAGTTTTGCAGAATCTCTTGGATATAGTGGGTTTTTAGCTATTAGATTATGAGGAAGCTCATAATCATAGCTAGATGTTAAAAGTTCAATATTCATCTATTTTTTTTCTATCTGCTTATCTTTGTTTATGTATCTTTCATCTTCAAAATCTTCATTATCCTCATAAATATCATCATCATCTTCCACATGAGGGTTAACCATACGAACAATAAGAATTGATACACCATATAGAATAATCAATGGACCTGCCATAAGTAGTTGTGTCAATACATCAGGTGGTGTCAATAGTGCAGCGACTATAAATATGATAATAATGGCATATTTAAAGAAATCTTTTAGAGATTTATCTGTAATCATTCCTAATACTGCCAAGAAATATGTAAATACAGGAAGTTCAAATGCCAATCCAAACCCAATCATAATTTTTGTAAAAAATCCTACATAATCCTCTATATTAATGAGGGGTGTATATAGAAATGAACCAAAAGTGATTAAAAATTGGAATCCAAAAGGTGTAACTACATAGTATGCAAAGAGAACACCAACTCCAAACATGATTGAGCCACCAAAAACAAATGGTAAAACCATCTTCTTCTCATTATCATATAGCCCAGGTGCTACAAATAGCCATATCTGATATAGTATAAATGGTAAAGCACCTAAAAGAGCTGAAAAGAAAGATACTTTTAATGCTACAAAGAATGCTCCTCCAACTTGGTGAGTTGTGATTTGACCATTAAAGGTAGATTTTTTATGAGTAGAGCTATTTGTCTCCATATTTTTGAGAGTTACAGTTAACTCTTTTGTTGCATCAACGGCATCTTGTAAAATGGTAGCCAACTCTTTATCTGCAACTATTACAGCCTTCTCTAGTGAATCTTGGAGTTTTTTTGCAGAGTCTACAGATGGACTATCTTTCAATACAACCTCTACACTCTTATTTGTATCATTATTTGTCTTCATGTGCCATGTTGCTTTATCTTGTGAATCAATAATCCTTCCCACCTCTGCTAACGCATCATTTAGTGGTTGAGTAATCCATGTCAAGATATAGTTGTGAAAACTAAAAGCAACTATAAAAGCAAAAATTATTGATAAAATCGAGTATCCAATAGTTTTTTGTAACGCAGCTAAATGGGGTTTAATACTTTCAAACATTATTTTTCTATACCTTCATCTTGTTTTACAGTTTTTTTCTTAAAAGTAATCTCTTTACTCTGTTTTGGTTCAACTTGTGTTGTAACCATCTCATCTTCTTTTGGAGTTTCAGAGTGGTTTAGTTGAGTCAATTTTGCAAAATTATCTTTTACTGAACCAAACTCTGCTTTAACTTCATTCATTGGATTTAAGTTTTTAAAACCTTGTAACTCTTGATTTGCTTCATCCAATTTCTCTTTGTAGCTCAATGCCTCCCTTTTTAACTCCTCTATGTTAACCTCTTCATCTAAGCTCTTTTTTGCATCGCTAATGGCTGTTTTCATATTTTTAATAAATTTAGCAAAATCTACCATTGCCCCTGGTAGCTTCTCAGGTCCTAAAAAGAGTATCGCTATGATAGCAATAAATAGTATCTCCATAAAGCCCAATCCAAACATGTGACTCCCTTATTTTTTAATATTGATATTTTACCCAAAAAGATTTATATTATGAATATTGTTTTTTAAAATAGTCAACAATACGCTCCTCTAACCAATATTTAGGTTTAAAAATAGAACCATATACAAATCCAACATGTCCTCCATGTTTTGATATATCCATTGTGATATACTCTGAAATTTCATCTTTTAAAGGTAAAATTTTAGGATTCATAAAAGGGTCATCTAGGGCATGAATAATGAGAGTCGGAATTGTAATATCTTTTAAGAACTGTTTAGCTGAAGATTCTCTATAGTATTTATCTGCTTTCCCAAAGCCATTTATTGGTGCTGTATATAGTTCATCAAACTCTTTTATGGTTTTAATTTTTTTAATATCTTCTCTACCTCTATCTATAATCTTCTCCATATCAAAGCTATTAAATTTTTCCAAAAGAGTCTTTTTTAGTGGTTTAAGTAGATGGCTTTGATAGAGTTTTGAGAATCCTTTATTTATCTCTTTTGCTGTAATAGCCAAATCCATTGGTGCAGAGACTGAAACAGCAGAGCTTAAAGGAGTCTCTGCCTTATCTTCTCCAAGAAGTTTTAGAAGCATATTTCCACCAATTGAGTATCCAACAGCATGTAGAGTTGAATCTGCATATTTCTTACTCAAATAGTCTATCCACGCTTTAGCATCTGCTGTATCTCCACTATGGTATGAACGAGGAAGAAGGTTTGGTTTGCCAGAACAGCCACGAAAATGCATAATTACAGAAGCAAAACCTTTCTTATCTAAAGCTCTCATAAGACCTTGAATGTATGGAGAGTTAAAAGAACCTGCTAATCCATGAAATAGTATAACAATGGGTTGATTATTTTTAGGTTTTTTATTGTACCAATATGCTTCAATAAAATCTCCATCAGATAAATTAAAATATTCTATCTCTACTTTTGGAGTAATCTGTTTACGAAAAAGTGGTGCATAAAGGGTTTGTAAATGTCTATTCTTTAGAAAAAATGGTGGGTTGAACAATATGTTATCCTTTTAGGTTATTAAAAAGTGAGATAATAGTATCTTTTTTTATATACTTATATTATTATACATCTTGCAAAACTCCTTGAAATAGGAGACGTTAGTTACGAATATAACGAGATTAAAGCCATCAGTTTCTAGTTTTGCAAGAAGTAAATTAAATTAATAAGGATAATAATGAGCAGTTTTTTTCAATATGGAGAGAGAGTAGAGGGTTACGATGTTCTTGTCTTAAATGAGCGAGAGGCTAGGGCAGGGGCAGGTATACTCTTTGTTATTGGTCTATTGAGTTTAGTTAATGCAGTTGCTTTGGGGCATCTTATTGTGACAAAAGTATTTATTAGCTTTTTTACACTAAGGAGCATGAGGGAAAAGTAAGAAGTTCTAATTATATAAAGGAGATATATAATCATATGAATGGCTCTTATAGAGATGTTAAAGGTAGTGCATTTGTACATATCGACTATAAAGAAGAAAATTCCAGAGATAGT
>CAMZNQ010000238.1 GCA_947313765.1 uncultured Sulfurovum sp. | reverse complement strand
CCTGCTCTAAAAATTTCACTCATAACATCTATTTTTGGAACATATTTAGTAACCTCCTCTATGAGTTCTGATTTTTTCAAAACTTCAACTTTTTTACTATCTTGTTCTATATTTGAAAACTCTATAATATCATCTCCAAGAATATCTTTTGAGTAGTAACTACTATATTCATCTTTTGGAGGTGCAATGAAATTATCCATCTTCTCCCACTCTAAATAGAAAAATATAAGGATAACTTCAACAAGAAAAACAGTTAGTTGCATAAATTTATCCTTTATCTATAATATTAATTTATATTTTTAATATTATATTAAAATAACTCTTATTTTTTACTGTTTTTTCACAATTATTGATATTTTTTACTATTTATAGCTCTCCATTTTATCTTTTGTGCTAACTGATGAACAGCCATTGCATAATATAGACTATGGTTATATCTAGTAATTACATAGAAATTATCTGTTCCAAACCAAACCTCATCACGCCATGCTTTTGATAGTTTGATTAGCATAACATCTCTTTTGTAGTTAAAATAGCCATTTGGTTTTAACTTTAGACTCTTTTGAGCATATCTATGGTTAAAATCTCTTTTTAATCCATAGAATCTACGACCTCTAAAATCTGTTTTAACGGCTACTGGCTCATCTTTTTTCCAACCATTCATTTTAAAATAGTTTGCAATAGAGCCAATGGCATCAGGAGGAGTGGTTAATCTTATTTTTCCATTTTTATCTAAGTCTATACCAAAAATAGGATAGTTACTTGGCATAAATTGAGCCAATCCAATAGCACCAGAGCTTGAGCCTTTTACTCTACGTGGCTCAATCTTCTCTTTAAAGCACATTCTTAAAAAATCTTCTAGTTGAGACTTATAGAACTTTTTTCTTCTATCTCTTCCAAAGGAGAGATGAACTAATCTATCAAATACATAATATTTACCACAGTTATCTCCATAATAACTCTCTATACCAATGATAGCAGTAATATATTCAGGTGGAACACCATACTTCTTATAGGCTTCTTGTAGGTATTTACGGTGTTTTCTCATAAAAGAGATACCTAGATTTATGTGATTTTTACCAGTATGAATGCGAATATATCTATCCCAAGAACCCTCTTTTCCTATTTTTTTGACTTTAGGTATGGTACGACTATTTGAGATTACTTTAGGATTTTTTCGTATCTTTTTAAAGATAACTCTTAGATATTTTTTCTTATATCCAAACTCTTTATTTAGATGATTTATAAATCGTTTAACTTCCCACTTTTTAGAGTAGTCTATTCGAGAGGAGGCAGAAGCATTTGTTGATATAAATATGTATAGAAGAGAGATGTAGATTATTCTCAAAGCAAATTCCTAAATTAAATAAGGGGAAGTATACCCCTCTTTTATTAAGAGGAGTTCTTAATGGTCAGATATGGAGGAGGCAATCTCCAATGCTTTACTTTTTGCTACTTCAACATCATCATTCAATACTAAACTTACAGCCATACGACGACCAATATGTGTTTCAGGTTTTCCAAATACTCTTACAAAACTTCTATCTGTAAATGCAGAATTTGGAATCTCTAAAGTTGGATTACTGCTCTCATTTTTAGCTTTGTAAGCTCCACAAGCACCTGAACCATAAGTGGTATAGTTAAGTGGTAGTCCAAGAACGGCACGAACATGTAGTGCAAATTGACTCTGACTTTGAGTGATAAGTGTTACCATACCTGTATCGTGTGGGCGAGGGCTAAGTTCAGAGAAGTAAACCTCTTCTCCTTTTACAAAAAACTCTACACCAAAGATTCCACGACCACCTAAACCATCAGTTACAGATTTTGCAATATCTTTTGCTTTTTGAAGAGCTTTTGGACTCATCTGCATTGGTTGCCAAGATAAGATGAAATCTCCATCTTTTTGTATGTGACCTATGGCATCACAAAAAGTTGTTCCTGTCTCATTTCTTACTGTTAAAAGAGTTATCTCATAATCAAACTCTATAAACTCTTCAACAATAAGCTCACTAGCATCTCCACGAGCCTCTTTTGCAATCTCCCAAGAGTTCTCAATATCATTAGATGTTCTTGCAATGCTCTGTCCATGTCCTGAACTACTCATAACAGGTTTAATGACACAAGGAAAGCCTATCTCTTCCCCTGCTTCTTTAAGCTCTTCAAGAGATGTAACAAATCTATATTTAGAGGTAGTCAAACCCAACTCTTCAGATGCAAAAACTCTAATATTTTTACGATTCATAGTCTTGTTAACAGCTTCTGCATTTGGAATTACATGAAATCCTCTCTTCTCTGCTTCAAAAAGAGCTGAAATTGAGATGGCTTCAACCTCTGGTAATATATAGGTAGGTTTCTCTTTTTCAATAATTTCAAGAACAGCAGATTCATCTTGCATATCAATAGCATAAGAGCGATTTGCAACTAGATGAGCAGGAGCATTTTCATATTTATCAACAGCAATAACTTCGATACCTAATCTTTGAGCCTCAATAGCAACCTCTTTTCCAAGCTCTCCTGAACCTAAAAGCATGATTTTAATAGCGTTTTGTTGTAGTGGGGTTGTAAATGTCATATGGAGTTTTCCTCTTGGTTTTTTGATGGAGTATTGTACCAAGTTAGATTAAAAAAAGTAGGATAGTTAAAGTTTTTGATGTGGACATCTCTGTCCACGAAAGATTAGGTAACTTGTTACAGTCTAGCCTCATATCTTCTAAGCATATAAAGTTTCTTAAGAATCTTTTTACGAGTTGCAATTTTCTCTTTTTTACGAGCTTCTGTTGCTGTTTCGTAATGTTGTCTAGATCTTGCTTCAGTAACGATTAGGTTTCTGTCACATTGTCTTTTAAATTTTCTGTAAGCATCATCAAATGAATCTCTTGTTGATAGTTTAATTCCTGGCATAAATCAAGCACCCCCTTTCTTATCAGATTTTCTACTTTTAAATAGAAGCGATAAAATCGGTGGAATTATATCTTATTGAATATTAGTGATTGATTATTTTAATAAAACAATAGTTTTAAATAAAAATTAATTTATTAAACTTATTTAATATCCTAGCTGTTATTTTATAAATATTTTTTAACCTTAAATTTACCATTTCCCTAAAAATAGTCATTTAAAGGAGTTTTTATCACGATTAAATCGCATTTATTGAATATAATATTAAATATAAAATATAGTATTAAATATAAAATTTAATCTAGGAGAAAGAAATGACAAAAGCAATAGATAATAGATATTATGATAGAAAAGATAGGTTAACAAAATATGAACTTGATTTTTTTGAAAAAGAGCTAAATAAGAAGATGATAAAGATTGAAAAGAGTCTTGAAGCAATAGTTAATGAGTTAAAAAGCGTAGGAGATTTAGAGCCAAGAGATGAGGGAGACCATGCAATGTTAGCCATAGATAGTGCAACAAACAATAGAATCTTTACGGAACAACAAAAGAGTTTAATTCTCATAAAAAGAAGTTTAAATAAGATTAAATTTGGTACTTATGGTGTATGTTCAAGTTGTGAGGAGGCTATTAATATTGATAGATTAAAAGTAAAAAACTTTACAGAGTATTGTATTGATTGTCAAGAGGAGATGGAGAGGGGTTTGATTTAGTTTTAGTTTTAATATATTTTAAATTATTTGTGGTAGAATCCTTTTAATTGAATTGGTAGGGGCTGTAATTATCCCCTACGTTCCCAAAGGATACCTATGAAACTAAGAAAACTCCATATAGAAGATTATAAGATGTTTAAAGATTTTGACATCTCTTTTGTCGATGAAAATGATAAGGCTTTGCCTATTGTTGTTTTGGCAGGGGTTAATGGGAGTGGGAAGACTAGTTTATTAAAATTTATGAAAGATTTTTTTTATACATTATATGATGAAAAGTATGAATATTAGGGGGACAATGATTCCTTAAATTTTCTAATAACAGATAGAGATAAAAAAATATCTGATAAACCCTCACCCATTGAATCTCCTATATATTTCCAAGATGATAAATCATCGTACTTTAATGATATAAAAAAAACACTTAT
>CAMZNQ010000237.1 GCA_947313765.1 uncultured Sulfurovum sp. | reverse complement strand
TGACTCACTCATATAACCACCCATCATAGTATATAAACATGCTAAAAATACTGTAAATATTGCTATAAACTCTAATGCTCGTAAAATCATATCTACCCCTTTATATTAGGCTCTGTAATACTACGCCCTATCTCTGCAATTTCCATACATCCCATTAGTCTAAATTTTTGGAAAGCCTCCTCTGCCAATATCTTGTCGGCTACTTTGCCAACGTTAAAAATCATTTCAAGTTGTTTACACTCACTTACGAGCTTGTCAATTGGTGTTAGTTCAATTGCTTCTGATGTTTGAATGGTTGCCACTGTTAAAAAAGCAATGGCTAAAATCATGTTTTTCATCTAAAAAATCCTTATGTTTGTTTACTTACAATAGTATTATAGCATAATACAAGCAAATAACAAAGAATATCTTCATTTTTGTTTGAAAAAATCAGAGATAGAAACAGATTCTGTTTTATTTTTTAAATTCTTGGTTAGCTCTTGTTCTATCTCACTCTTTTTTACTTCAATATCTGTATAGCTCGTAACTTGTAGGTCTGCTAAATTGTTTTGAGCAAGGCAATCTGCCAAATCTGGGCTTGGAATATTCATTTTTGCCATTTGGTCTTTAGCAACCATCTTGTACAGGCTCTTTGAAGTCCACATAAAAGGTAGTTGTGATAATTGCCGTGTACATTCTCCTCTATATTCATCTGTAGCTACTTTAACCCTATCGTGAATCATTCCCTCTGAAAGCAACACGAACCCCTTAGCACGTGCATTAAAAAAACGTTGCTTATCCGAAAAATATAGTTTGTCGCTACCCCATTTTATCCCTTTACAAATAAATTGATAAGTATCTACATACTCTAAGATTTCTTCTAGTCGTGTATAGGCTTCTTGCCCCCCTACGTTTGCATCTCCAACTAGATATATGGTTAAATATTCTTTATCCTTATTTTTTTCCAAATAGTCAAAAATTTCTCGTAAAAGGTAGTTTGTCGTAAAATCTACTGGCATTACACCCTTGGCATTTAAACGATATATGTGTTTCACAACTTGATACACACTGACTTTTGAGGTGTGTATATCCTCTTCTACTGCAACTTCTGTAAAGGTGGCGTAACTCTTATCTCTCCATCCACTAAAACCTACGTCATAAGATATTATCAGTTGGTCATACTGCTTGTTTTGTATCTTCCCATCATAAGCCTTTTCTATATCTTCATGGGAGATTAGCATTTCTTTCTCTTGGATTGGATTCAGTCCGTCCAACCGTACCCTTTGTTCATCTTCATTGTATGTTCCTATCATGGATAGTAGTTGAGGTGTAAGTACCCTTGGAGACAAACGAGAAGATAGCCTAAAACCACCCCATACACCACCTTTGTTTTTTGATGATGTTGTAACCCATTTGTGAAAATGTCCCCTGTTGATTGTATGCTGGGAAAAAGCAATACAACTATTATATTGCTCGGTTAATCCACCTAGAGAGGCTTCTATGTGCTTGTCCTCTATCCCACTCGCCTCGTCAAATATCAAAAGATATGAAAATTGATGTTGCCCTGATAAGTTTGTAGGGTCTCCTTTTGGTGCTGTGGACGCTTCTATATACCAATTAGTATCTTCTCCCTTGATGTAAATCAGCGTTTTATTTCTCTGAATGAATTTAACTAAAAAACCCCATTTTGGATGATTAGATAATTGGTCTAATGCTCCGTTTATCTCCTTGAAAGAATATTTCTTAACCTGCTCTAGCTTTGGGGCTTGGATTCTCGTAATCGAGCTGTAAAAACATAGTAAATGAAGAGAGGAAAAAATACCGATTAAATAAGTTTTTCCGATTCCGTGTCCAGAGGGAAAAGCAACCCTCGCACCCTCAAAGCCACCACAACTATAAAACTCTTCTACAACCTCTATTTGTTGCATGGTTAACCCACCACCGAACAATTCCACCACTGCTAATTCTAAGTTAAAAGCATATCTCATTATGAAATGTTCTTGAAAGTATGGACTCTTCCAAACATCCACGAAAGAGTTCATGAGTTTTAAACGGCGTAACTCTTTTACATGGTCTACGTCTACGCTATTTAGTGAATCGCTCTGAATCTTCAAGGACTCTCCTTTTTTGCTCCATTGCTCTTTCCCTACTCTTTCTATATATCTCGTCAAGTTCTTCCTCGCTCATAAAGGACTTAGACACTTCTAACTCCAAATCTAAAATCATAGTTGATACATGCTCTATGTGTGACAAAGTAGCCTCACTTGGGAGATGATTTTCGACCTCTTCAACGATAGTTAAAGCTTCTTTTTTGCGTACAATACCGTATCTATCCGTAATCGCCGAATAGGTTGTTCTTGTTTTTCTCTTCTCTATTTTCCCTGAAGCTTTGGCTATCAAAACTAGCCGAATCTGTTCCAGATATCCCATTAATTCAGAGTTTGATACCCTACCACCTCTTTTTATCTCATTTATTTTTTTTAGAAAAGAGGAGTCCAAACCCTCGACACTCTGTATATTTCCTAAATTAATAATTTTTGTGGCTTCTCCATTTTTACTTATGACAAAACCATTGGATTCTAAAATATTTGTCATCATTCTAACAATTTCTGAATTATTTTTGATTCCATATTGAACCATAATCAAATCTAGTTTCTTAAGGCTCATATCTTGGTTTATTAAAAAATCTGAAATTAAATTTATTTCTTCATCTGTTGAGATTGAAAAAGAATCTCTTCCAAAGATATAGCTCAAAAAATCGCCATTGTCGGTTCTTTTGATACTGGAGTGTTTAGAATTTATTCTACTCATTACCTTTTCTTCTATTGTAAAATCTTCCAATACTCCATTTCCCATTATTTTAAGTTCCCCTCAAATTTATAGAAATCAAACCCATCTGTGTATGGGGTAGTTGCTTCAATGGTAGGGGCATTTTCTACATATCCTACACCTGCAACATGAGAGGTAGCATAAGCCGTAACCTCATCTGGCGTATAATATGCAACCGTAACTCCCACCTTAACAATTGGTGGCGTAACAATTCTAAGCATATATCGAGTACTTATCCACTCACTCCAGAGGTCTTTTGTAATTAAATCCGTAACTGTTTTTTCTAAATTGTTGGAACTCATATCTCTTATTATCAAGCAATTTGTAATAATCATTTCATATTTCCCTCTAGCTTATAAAAATCAAGTCCGTCAATGTTTGGTAGCGTGGCTATAGCACCTATTGAATTAGAAACTTTTTGAACAGTAGGGCAATTCACACCCACACGACAATGAATCCTATCATACGCTTCAAATGATTGTAAGTATTCAAGGTAGTCCTCAAACGCCATTGAATTATTATTTGGGTCGTTTACCTCTGTTATGATTGCGTACCTATCACACTCTTCTTTAGTCAATGAGGAGTGGCTATCTTCTAGCACAATTGTAAATACATCTTCATCCTCTATTGTATACCCTAGCATACGCATGTATTGGATGATTCGTTTTGGGTTGTATTTTATCTTCTCTTTCTCCCATATAGCAAGATAAGATATAGTTTTAAACTCATCGGATGATAAATCTTTTCTTGACAAAGTAATATTGTTTGATAGAAAAAATGGATTATCCCCATCTATCTCGGCTGTACTTAAAATAGGAAATATTGTTTTGTACACATCATAATCAAGGTATTCATCTATCGCCTTATCATACGCATCAATTACGGTGTTTATCTCCACAAAAGGGGAATCAACCGTTCTAAAAAGATTATCTCTCATCTTATAGTTCTCCTATCCTCTGTTTCGAATGCAAAAAATTTAATATCAACATTAGCTCTCTTCAAGTCGTACATGATAGATGGGGCGTAAGTCCCTAATGAAGAAAGAGAAATATCAACCTCGTAAAGTTTTAGATTTTCTCTTAGTACTTGCATCACTCTATCTACTACTATTGTTTTTGAAATCACAACATCAACATTGTTATACACCCCTGCGAGGGACTTAATGATATCTTCCTCTATTCTTGGATTAAATATATCATTGGTGGTTATGTTAATATTGACATATAAATCAATAATCGTGGTTTTCCGTATTTCTAAGTACCTGCCATATATATGAGAGTAAAATGAATCCCTCAAAAATTTATTAACGATAGGGTCATTATCCGTTTTATCCTCCTTTAGATAACAAACAAAAACCCTATTTATATCCCTACACCGAAACCCCTCTATTCTAGCTTCTTCTCTCTGTTGCCACACTTTCAGATATGGAACGTTTGGAGTCAACGCTAAAAACAATTGGCGAAAATCTTCATTGAGGGCTAAATCTCCTAAATTCTTTCTATTGAACATAACGAGATATTTCATCTCTTCTATGCTCAATGGTGGGGTATAATGGCTAACTAGTGCTACATCTTCTATCACGCTATTTAAATCAAGGCTCATATTTAAAAAAGACACCCCTAAAGGTGGGTTCGTAACGTCTGGGGCTGTGGCGTACTCAATGGTTACCACGTCTCCAATGCGAACCAAATCATCTGTTGGTTTCTCTGACAATTTAAAAACAATTTGTATTTTTGAATCTGCTAAAAACTCTATAGAGTAATGACTTTTTAGAGATACAAAATTTTGAGAATAAAGCAGTTCTTTATTATCTCTAAGTACCCTAATAGAAGTACATTCTTTATAGGTTACATCATCAAGGGGAACATGAGAAAAAATTGAACCATTACTAATGGCTACCTCTTTCTTCTCTACTTCCTTTAAAGTCGCCGTAACAAGTGTTGGTACACCTGCTTTGACATATACAAAACCGTCCACATAATAAATAAAGTTTCCATCTCCTAAAATTTCATCTTTTTCAATATTTAAATCTGTGGTTGAGGTCATCACAAAAGATATTGTAATAGATTTTTTAAACCTCACGTACCCTGTCTTGTATGCTAGATAGGATAGAAGAACGGATTCCTCCGTGGGGCTGTAAATCTGGGCTATTCTGTCATCAATATCTTTATTGGCTTCTGAAATCTTAAATTCTAAATCTTTTGCAAGAATAGCTACCCCATAATCATTTTTTGCAAGTGGAAACTCACTAAAAATAATGTTATTGAAAAAATCACTTGGATTAACTTGTTCAATCATAGGTTATATCCTTTCCTACTATATAGTCGCCTCTATATTTCACTTCAAGAGATACAGAGTCATCATTTTCAGAAAGATAAGAAATCTCCGTTATATCTTTAGCAATCTCTACTCCTAAATCTTTAACTATTTTATCAAAAATTAGAGAGAGAGAAAGAGTTGTTCTGTTTTTAAATAGGTTTCTAGCCATTGGTACACCCCATTCACTGAATTTAAACAGTCCAGAGGGCGACACTAGCCATAAATTTATTATATCTCTATTCGTTAACAGAGATATTTTTTGATGCTGTCTTAGAATATTCACTTCAACTCCTCTAATGATTGATTTGATGGCTTAAAATCAACCAAAATACTATTATTATTATTATGGTTATTAGTAATAATCGTTTTTTGTTCTGAATTTGTAGTGGTATCGCTATTACCACTCTCTTTTACTCCCTGCTGTGCCTTGATTGCTTCGGCTAACTCTTTTATTGTTTTTGTGTTGGTGTCTGAATCTTTAGCTTTTGGTTGAGAGATATCAAGTTTTTTTGGCGTAATTGGTTTAGGTGGCGTAATAGGTTTTGGTGGTCTAATAGGTTTTGGTGGAGTAACTGTTTTTGGTGCGTCTTGATATTGCGACTCCTTATAAAGCCTCCTAAATGTTCTACCGTGCATAATTTTTTTGATGTTTTTTGCATAATTTGGGTCGGTGGCATACCCTGCCTTTGCCACCTCATCAATAAATTCCTCTCCTGTAGCTCCCTTTTTAGCCCTGCCTAGTGCCTTTGAATACCTCTTATTCTTTTTAAGGAAAGAGGCGTAATCTCTGGCTGACTGTGTAGGGTCATCATAATCCCTAAACCACGCATCCTCCCATACTTTTTTTCCGTGTCTTATCTCCCACACTCTATGTTTCGACTTTTTCCCTTTCCATCGGCTGTCGGCTTTGATATTGAAGTAATTATTCTTTCCTGTCAACTTCTTTTTTGTCCATCCGTTTTCTTGAATCTGTTGTGCAAGAATAGCTCTGGGGTCAACTCCTAGCTCTTCGGCTATTATGGTAGCATTTCGTTCTAGTAAGTTGAAATTTTGCTGTCTCTTAGATATTTTTCCCCTCTTTTTGCCCCTATAGGTACGCCGTGGGTATCTCTTTTTAGTTGAGGTATACTTTTTTGCTGTTGACATCTGTAAATCCAATTTTCTTATTTTCTTATCACTTATATTTGATGGTTTGTTTGGAAATTTCGATAATTTCCTTTTGATTAATTCTATATTTGCTATATATGTATCTCTATTCTTAAAATCTTTCTTTAAAAACTCTTGGTTCAATAAAAGAGATTTTTCTAAAAGGGCAAACTCTTTATTTTTTAATTCAAACTCTTTTTTTTGAGCTAAAAGTTTTTCTTTCTCTAATTCTTTTATCCTTAAGTATTCATTTTTGTACTTTGATGATACCACCTCGCCGTTCTGTTGAAGAGATTCAACATAGGCTACCACATCTTTATCATATTTTTCTCTTTCTACATTTGAAAGTTTACCTACTGTGTCCATTCCAATTTTTCCTTTTATCCAATTGAAGATACTTTTTGATTCTCTATCTCGACTATTAAACTCTTCTAATTTGTTATATTTAATTTTCTTTGAATCTGTAAAGTTGGAAATTTCTTTAGCATATCCACTACGTGACATAAAGTTATCATCTTTTTTAAGAGATTTTGCAATAACTGAACCTCTTGATAGTAAAGCTTTATATTTTCTCTCATCCTTTTTTGCGATAAAACCTTTTGAGCCTTTAAGCTCCTTTACCTTTTCAACAACCTTTATAAATTCTTTATGCTCGGCTGTTTGCTCCATAAATACATCGGTACTTTTGGAAATTCTATCATTAAGCCCATTAAAAAAATCTCCACCCATTTTATTGAGTGAAGAGAAAAAAGAATCCATTGCTTTACCAAAACTACCTGTATTTTCAATAAAGTTATCACTTATTTTTGATGCTTTCTCTCTTAGGTCATGAATACCATCTCTCACTGTCTCTTCACTGATTCCAAAAATTGCACCTATAGATACACCAACACTAGAAACCATTGCTTCTATATTGTCGCTAAGGCTCAACTCTTCTATATATTTCCCCTCTCTGTTAGCAACATCCTCTGAACTTTTCTTAAAGTTTTTTGCAACTGATGCGAACAACCCTAATACGCCTAATTTTTTTAGTAGGTTCATGGGTTTAAATTTTCCCTTTAACAAAGAGAAAGGATTCATTTTCAACATTGGAGAGTTTGATTTTCTAAGAATCTTTTCCAATAGTTCCGTTTGCTTCTCCTGCTCCTGCTGTTGCCTTAGCTCTTGGAGGTCTTCAACCGAGGAGAATTTTTTGTTTTCGTGTTGTAGTAGCTTTGTTTTGGAATTGTATACCATTTTCTAATGCCTTTTTAATTTCTCTATATTCCTCGCTTATTTCCTCTTGTAGTTCTTTAAAATCGTAACTTTGAGGGCTTTTAATCTCCCATTTTTTAGATAAACCTAGAGCTTTTTTATGTTTCTTTATGGTTTTCTTATAGGCTTCATGCCTCCTATTTCGCTCCTCTAATTCTCTCTTTAGTAATACTATCTCTAATTTTGCTTTCTGCATATCTTGAAAGTAAGGACTGTTTTTTAAAACACCCTCTTCAAGTTTCGTCAAGGCTTTACTGACTTCCAAAGAGTAGCCTTTTTTTCTAGCCTCTGCTTCAACTCCAATGTTTACATTGGTAAAAATGCTATCCATATCAAACCCACACACTCCATTTTGACACGTGTTATCGTGAACGAGCTTATTTCCTGCAAACATGGGATAGTGAACATAATCGAAACCTGCAAACTTTTTTGTTTTTAGGTGGTGTACAGAGGAGAAACCCCCCACACCATTTTTTAGAAGGATTGCTATTTCTTTTCCTACTTCATTTTTTACGATTCGCTGAACATGGAGAACATTACCATCTCCTAGATATTCCATCTTTAGGGTTTTTAAGCATACAGTTCCGTCCACTTGATACATTTTTCGTGGGTTTCTCTCTTCATGAGTATATCCACCTAGAGCGTAACCGTTCTTAATGCGTCTTTGGGTTTGTGGGGCATTTATCATCTGTTCGTAAAGTTTCTGGTCATATCTTTTATAGTTAAAGTCATGCCCATTTTTGTTAACATTGAAAATAATCTCAATCTCTAACGATTCTGAATCTTCCCTTAATATTCTATTTTTTTTCATCTATTGCCCTTATTAGTCGTCTCTGATTTTCCCTAAGATTTTCTATTGTATTGGATAGAGATATAATATCATCTCCACTAGCACAATATTTTTTATCATTTTTCACAAATTCTATCTCCATCCTATCTGTTGGTAGCAAGTGGGGTTTTTCAATTCTTGATGAACACCCAATTATAAACGGTGCTATTGTCATCATTGCTATTAATATCTTTCTCAATTTCTATACTCCTATTTATTCTTTCTTCCTCTGCTTCTAATTCTTTTAACTCTTCCCATAATCCAAATGACACTAACGATAATATCAAAATCAAAAATATTTGTATATTATCTCTCATTCGTTACCCTTTTGTACCCATCAACGAGAGTGTGACACGCTAGAACCACGGCACTTAC
>CAMZNQ010000236.1 GCA_947313765.1 uncultured Sulfurovum sp. | reverse complement strand
CATTTAAAACAAGTTGGCATAATTTCTCCTTAGCCGTTTTGATAGTTAGTGTTATGGTTTATTGTATTATAAACTGCTTCCATATCACGTCTATGTTGCTGTTCCATCTCATTTACCTTACAAGTAAACTTTTGGATAATTTCATCTTTCTTTCTAAGGTCTTCACCTTGTGTTCTTACTGCATTGTTTATATACTCTTTTAGGTCTTTAACCTCCTTATTTGAATTTGTTAATGCTTTATTAGAGTTATCTAAAACCTCTCTATAAGACTTAACTGTCTCCTCTAAGCTAGTGATTACTTCTTTAATCTTTCTATAGTCGCCACCACCCATAGGTAAGAAATTACCATTGATAGGGGTTACATTAAAAGTAACTGTACCTCTAACTTGCTGTTGCTGTGCATTTTCAGGGCTAATATATAAGTCTTCAATACCAAACCCATTAACTTTAACTGCTTTCATTATATTGTACCTCCATAAGGTATAACAATAGGTTTTTTAGTATATACATACTCTTTATTTACCTCTTTATCTAATTTAATAATCTTATCTAATTCAGAGTAGTAAAGATTTAACTCTTCTATCCCTAAAGCAGAACTTTGACTCTCTCTGTCATCTCTAAGTAAATGCCCACAAATAAAATGCTTTAAAAGTAATATATACTTATCTTCTATTGTTAGTTCACTAGAAGAGTCAACATCTCTAGTCATAGTTACTACTATCTCATTAAAATAAGAACTAGTGTCATCGTTAAAATATACAAAACCTATTAATGTTCTAGGTAATGGAATACTTAGGTGCATATCTGATAAATCAGGTAATGCACCTAAAGGAAATGCTAAGTTACTTCCATCTTTATTAGATGGTATAGTAATTACATCTTCATTAGTATCTAAATCGTGTGCTGTAATAGTATTATCAAAGCTATCTAATATCAACCCATCTTGTGAAATCTCTGATGGAGAAGATACATCTACTTTACACCCATTTAAAGTGATTAAGGTTATCTCACCTTTAGGTAAATAGATTATAGGGTCATCAATAGTAGGGTAATGGAATTTTAATCTTTCATTACCTATATCTACCCTTTGCTTTAAGTTAGTGATACCTAATGTTAAATACTCAAAGATTAATTCATCTGAATATCTCTCACCCTCTTTATCATGTAGGAAATCTCTAACTAGGTAAATAATTCTACTACTAGCAGAAGTTGCATCAGACATTAAGAGTTACAAGGATTAACACAACCTAAGTGTTCATAAGTAATACCTTGCACTTCACCAGTAATGTTAGATGTATCAATTACATGTACTAGGATTTTTATGTCATGGGTTACACAATCTTTAACCATAACAGAGAAGTTAGTACCAGTACCTAGTTTAATTGGTTCATCTAGTTTAATCTCTGTCGCACACCCTGCATCATTAGAGAAATCTTCATGAATAAGGGTAGTACCTCCCTCTCATAGGTCACAATCATCTTCATTACGAACCATAAAGATACCACTTACAGTACTATCTCCAATGGTATTATCTCCGATAATAGTTACACCAGTAATAACAGAATTATCAGGTAATGTACCTAAAATAATTCTATC
>CAMZNQ010000235.1 GCA_947313765.1 uncultured Sulfurovum sp. | reverse complement strand
AGTGTATCGTAATAAGAGTCTTCAAAAGAGTGTACAAAAATATTAATATGAATGGGTATAGAAAAAAGGGGACAGGCTACTTAAAAAGCTTGAAAAAAAAGAACTTGCATAGAAATAAAAAAATTGAAAAATAAATAATGCAAAAAAAATATAGGACGAACTGTAGTATGCTATGATTACTGTACCAAATGAGAAATTGGCAAACACTTCTTTAGAGTTTGCATTTCCATCTCAAACCATCTATTTGGAAAAGAGTTAACTCTTTTTTAGATAGAATAATCAAAAATCATTAAAGGGTATTCATGAATATATTAAGACCATTGCCAAAAGAAGAATTAAATAACTTTTTTTCAGAACACTCACTAAAAGTTATTCAATACTTTATGAACACATCACTATTTGCTCAACCTGAAGTTTATCAAAATGAAGAAAGCCTACCAATACAAATACCAAAAGAGCATTTAGAACAATGGTTTGTTCAGGCATTACAAGTTGAAGCAGTTGGAGCAGGTAGTTACCCAATAGATATTTTAAAAGCAAATGAATGGGGTGCTGATGTGAAGATGCTATCTTGTAAAGTTGATAAACATGATAATCTTACAAATGGAGATAGTGGAGAAACTTCATTGGCTCAAAAATTTAAAGGAACTGGAATAAGTTTAGATGATATGTTTAAACAAGAACAATATCAAGAAATTATTGATGGCTGGACTTCTATTTGGAAAGAAAAATTAGTAAATGTTAAAACCGATAAAAATATAGATAATGTCTATTTTTTCTTCTTTTTAAGAGGTAGCAAAAAGGAGAGTTATATTTGTGCTTTTGAAGTAGATGTTGATAACATCAACACAGAGACTATAACTCAAAGAGATACAAATAGTAAAGTTGATAAATCAATATTTTTAAATGGTGTGATTGATGCAAAGTATGGAAATTCTAAAATTTACAAAGCTAAAAAAAGATTAGAATTAAGATTAAAACCTAAAAAGTTATTAGATGATGGATTTTTAATCGCTATACCAACTGAAACACCAAGCAAAGAAGATATTTACCAACTTGTTCAAAACAAAGATAAATTTGATAAATATATAAAAAATAAATTTAGTAAATTTTTAGATTATTCTAAAATATATTAATTATTGAGTTTTAGTAAAACCTTTTAAAATTCTCTCAATCTCCTTAGCAAAAGGATAAACACCAACAGCAGGAACAGCATTACCTATTTGTCTTCTTACTTCGGTATTACTCCCAATAAAGATTAAATCATCGGGGAATGATTGAAGTCTTGCTCTTTCTCTATTTGTTAATGCTCTAGGCTCTTCATAATGATAAGTCCAAGTTCCACCACCACCACTTGCTAAAACAGTATAGGCAGGTTTTTTTCTATCTAATTTTCTATATATATTGCTCATAAGACCTTTAATAGCTAAATGTGGTGGTAAATCTTTAAAATTTCCCCCCTCTGGGATAGCTTCAAGTTTAGCCGTTGTAGTGGCTAACTGTTTCATTAAATTATTGTTAATACATTTTTTATCTATTTTTTTAAAAGCCTCTTCAACAGTTACATAATTTTCTAAATGTGTTGGTTTAGGGATATTAAATTCATCATCTATATCTTTTCGTATTCCAATAAATAGTACTCTTTGCCTAAGTTGTGGTACTCCGTAGTCAGCAAAATTTACTAATTGTACTTTTAATTTATAACCTGTATCTTCAAATCGTTTGGTTATTATTTTAATAGCTTCGCCTTTATTTGCAGACAAAATACCTTTTACATTTTCAGCCAAAAATACTTTTGGTTGTAGTGCCTCAACAAATCCAACAAAACTCTCATATAATTTTCCATTTATATCATCTTTTAGTCCAACTTGTTTACCAACAACAGAAAATGTAACACAAGGGAAACCACCCAAAAGAACATCATAATTTTCATTTTTAAAATTATTAGGATTTATTTTTGTTATATCTTCCTCAATAATATCAGTCTCTTTAAAATATTTATTATCTTTTTTTAAAGTTTCACAAGCCTGTTTATTTATCTCTAATGCTTTTAAAGTTTTAAACTTTAATTTAGGATAGTACCTATTTAAATAATGAAAATCTCCATGAAATCCAATATCTAAACCACCTGCTCCTGTAAATGTAGAAAAAATCTTAAAACTCATATATACCCTTTAAATATTTTGACAATTGTATCAGATTTGCAGCACATTGTCAAATCTATGTGAATATGTTATAATTAGTTCATGAAAAATAGAGCAAAAAAATTTATTAAAAAAGAGATAAAAAAACAAAAAATTACTTATAGTGAATTATCTACTTTGATGGAAAGTAAAGGATATATCTATAGTGATAATACTATTAGAAGTAAAGTGAATAGAGGTTCATTTTCATTTTCTTTTTTATTGGAAGTTTGTGATAGTTTAAATATAGATATAGTTTGTTTAGAAAAATATGAAAAGAGTAGATTAAATACCTAAAAAATTTAAATTTTTCTTTTTTTCTTTTTTTTTCAAATTCAATTTAAACAATACTATAGCACTTAAATCATATTGGGTATCAAGAAGAAAAGAAGAAACAACTTTTTTAAAAACTCAATCCTGAAAGAGCTTATGAGTAAAGCTTGAATTCAAAGTCTCTTTTTAAGTTAAACTAATCTTTTTTACTAAGCAATTCCAAAGGAGGGATATCATTGTAGAGCTGAAGATTTTGAGCTTACGTTCTCTGCCTAAAAAAAAATAAGCAGAAAACGGACATCACCGCTTTCGCATCGACTCGTCGCAGGAATTTTAGGAACTGTTACTAAAATCCGATAGCTTGGGCAGGACGGAGACCCTTATCCTGCTTGTATCTTTCGATTACAGCTAACTCTCTTCTTCAAGTCCCAAACTCCAACACCATCTATCTCGGCATATTTGAGCTAATAATCATCATAAAAGCTACAGTTACCAATCTATTTTTCTCTCCCTTGGCATATCTACAATTTTTAGATTGCAAACTTAGCCAAAAGAGCGACACACAACACACTTTGTAAAAAACAGTCTACTGGTAGATTATTGCACTACTTCCCTGAAGGATACTCGATTCAAATGTTTTTAAAAAAATATGTTATGGAAGATTTTTATGGCACTAATGTAAAAGCTGACCCCAAGCAATTTAGGAGAACTCATAACAATGAAATTTATAGCTTTAAGAAAAATTAACCAAAATTTGGTTAAAATTCTACCAAGCCTAGTGCTTGTGGGGTTGGATTGCTGGACTTCGACATCTTGGGAATCCAACCCTATTCTGACTAATACTGCCTCTTTTAAAAATCTTCAAAAAAAGCCTTTGCGTAATTATATATAAAATGAAATTAGAAAATGTTTAAAAATATTTGAAATTAATCTTAAATAATATTTCTTTTTTTTATTTCACAACTAATT
>CAMZNQ010000234.1 GCA_947313765.1 uncultured Sulfurovum sp. | reverse complement strand
TAGATAATGGAGGAATAGATGCATGTTTTTATTTAGCTGAGTTATATGAAAAGCAAAAAATTTCTAGTACGACAGTTGAAAAATATATCAAAATGGGTTTTGATAGAGCAAAAGAAGAAAATAATTTATTATTTTGGCATTATGAAAAGTATGGAGATATACTTTATGATAATGCTAAATATAGTGATGCACTAGAAATATTTACAGAATCTTTAAAGTACTCAAAGGAAGATAAAAATTTAGCAGTCTCTTATAACTATATAGGTGTGATTTATAAAAAAAATAATAATTTAAAAAAAGCACTCTTTCATATGGAAAAAGCTTTTAAGTTACATGAGTTAGAGATGTATAAAGATAATATTGAAGTAGTTAAACAAGTTAGAGCCAAACGAGCTAAAAATCAAAAGGTAGTAAATTTTCTATTAGGAGAAAAAGGAAAGTTAAAAAAATGTTAAGTCAAATAAATTACATACGAAGGATAATTATGAGAATAAAAATACTACTAAGTCTATTAATTTTAACAGTAAGTTTAAATGCCGACGAAATAAGCTTACAAAACAAGCTTAATAATATTATAAAAAATGGCTGGAGTGATAATAATAGAACTTTAAACCAAAAAATCATATCTCATTATAAAAATAATCGAGAAGAGATTTTAAAAAGAATTCAAAAACCACTTAAGATAACGCTTTCAGTTCGTTCAGATGTTCTATTACTAGAGAGCTATACCAAATATCTAGAGCATCAAGGTAAATTTGATGAATCTTTAAAAATAAATATACAAATATTAGAAAGTATAAATAATGTAAAAAATAACTCTGCTATTTCTCTTCTAGGTCATATGATATTTGAATCGATGGTAAGAAATAGTCTTTTTGAACTTATAAAAGATAATAAAAACTTTAAAATAAGTAAAAAGCAATACAATGAAATTAGAAATAATCTAATCTTAGATAAAACTCTTCTGATGAATGCCGCAAAAGAAGAGAAAAAAGATTTTGAAAAAAGATTTAAAAATTTTTGAGAAGGTGTTATTGATACAGCAAAAGATACTAAAAAGGCTATTGAGTATGTATCAATTATCGCAAAAGAGATTAAAGATAAAGAAGATTTACGTTATAAAAAAATATTTCATGCAATAGAGATAGGAACACCAAAATCTATAGAAAATTTAAACAAAGAGTTTAAAAAGTTTAATAATATTGAGCGATCTAAACTTTTAGCAAAAACAAACTATAGTGCGAAAGATATAGCAACAACACTTATTATCCAAACTACACATTATGTTTTGTACACATCAACAAATTATTTTGAAACTATCAAAAACAATAATCTATTACTAGAAAAATTAAAAAAAAGAGTAAAAAATTAGAAATAACGGGTAGCGTAATCTGACCAACAATTTAGGTGTTGACACAGAATTTATTACAGTCCCGACAAATCTAAAATCATGGTTTCTAAACGTTTAATTTCAGATTTTTTCATTGCTTTGATTTTTTGAATTATTATTTCATCTGGATCTATAAGCTCTTTTGAAAAATCTGTTTCTTTCAATACTTTCAATGCCTCTTCATAAATTTCTCTTGATTTCTTAGGTTGCCCTACTAAAGTATAGACATATGCTTCTTGCTCTAAAATTTCATATGAACCATTTTCTTTTATCTCTTTTTTTACAAATGATAAAAACTCTAATACTTTTGTTGTCTTATTTAAATCTAAATAACAGTCAAAAATATTATTGTAATTAGCCGTCACAAGTTCTAATTTCATTTCGTCAGTGGC
>CAMZNQ010000233.1 GCA_947313765.1 uncultured Sulfurovum sp. | reverse complement strand
AATAACCCCTCCTCTACTAAAGGTACAAATAGTCCTGTCTGTATGGCTACAATGTTTGAGTAGTTTAACTTTTCAAGTGATTTTTGATAACGTTTAGAACCAATAGTAGCACGTGTAGCAATAATTAAAATACTATCATCTTTTTTAATCTTGGAGTTTTCAAGAGCCATTACACCTGCTTCTATTACACCAACAACGGGGTAGGTACTTTGAGCATTCATCTCATCTAAAGCATAAGCAGAGACTGTATTACATGCTGTAATAAGTAAATCTATATCAAAATTATTGAAAAATTCTAATGCTTCAAGAGAGTATCGAATAATAGTATTTTTATCTTTAGTTCCGTAAGGGACACGAGCTGTATCCCCATAATAGATTACCTCATCAAATAGATTAGAAGCAAGAAGTGATTTTACAACACTTAATCCACCTGCTCCTGAATCAAAAACACCTATTCTCATATTTTAGAAAATCTAACCATTCATAATGGCTAAAAACTCTTCGTTATTTTTTGTCTTTGTCATTTTGGAGAATAAAAATTTAAGTCCCTCAACGTCTTCCATACCCTGCATAGCATTTCTAATTGCCCATACCTTTTGCATCACTTCAGGATCTACCATAAGTTCTTCTTTTCTTGTTCCTGATTTTGTAACATCAATAGCAGGATAGATTCTTCTTTCAGATACATAACGATTTAAGACAACTTCTGAGTTACCTGTACCTTTGAACTCCTCAAAGATTACCTCATCCATTCTACTTCCTGTCTCAATCAGAGCAGTTGCAATAATAGTTAAACTTCCACCCTCTTCAATATTTCTAGCAGCACCAAAGAATCTTTTTGGCTTATGAAGAGCATTTGCATCGACACCACCAGAAAGAACTTTTCCTGAACTTGGAGTTACAGTATTGTAAGCACGAGCAAGTCGTGTGATTGAGTCTAAAAGAATAACAACATCTTTACCACTCTCAACACGTCTTTTTGCCTTCTCTATTACCATCTCTGCTGTTCGTACGTGGTTTTGTGCAGGTAAATCAAAAGTAGAAGAGTAGACTTCTCCTTTAACACTTCGTTGCATATCTGTAACCTCTTCTGGTCTCTCATCAACTAAAAGTACCATCAAAGATACATCTGGAGTATTATGAGAAATACCATGAGCTAACTCTTTAAGAAGTTCTGTTTTACCTGTTCTTGGAGGTGCTACAATTAAAGCTCTTTGACCTTTACCAATTGGTGTAAATAGGTCAAGAACTCGCCCCGTAAGCTTCATTGGATGATATTCAAGCTTAAGCTGTTCTGTTGCATATAGTGGAGTTAAATTATCAAAAAGTGGTCTCTTTTTTGATTTGTCAGGTGGTAGATAGTTGATTGCTTCTATTTTTAGAAGTGCATAATATTTCTCTTGGTCTTTTGGTTGCCTAACTTGACCAGTGACAATATCTCCATTCCTAAGAGCAAAACGTTTAATCTGTGTTCCACTTACATAGGTATCATTTTGTGAATTGGCAAAGTTTCCATCTTCACTCCTTAGGAAACCATAACCATCATTCATAACCTCTAAAATACCTGTAAATAGGATAAATCCACCCTGCTTTACTTGTGATTTTAAAATTTCAAAGATAAGGTCTTTTCGTTTAAACTCATTAGGATTTTCGACTTTTACTTTTTCGGCTATTTTTACCAACTCTTCTAATGGTTTTGATTGTAAATCTTCAACCTTATATCCAGCTACAGGAACATGTGTTCTACTGTTGTTTCTCTTATTCTGTTTTTTCTGATGTTGTTCGCTCATAGGTCCTCTTGAAAGCTGTATGGAGATTTGTAGTGTGTGTGCTATTATATTCAACTTTTTGTTAATTTTACTTGGAATTGCTTATCATTAATAAAATATAGCCATAAATAGTAGAGGAACGTACATAAACATTCCTAAAAATCCCATCAATGGAGACATCTTTAGATTCAACATTAACTCTAACTCTTTGTCCATATCTTTTCTAATGTAACGCTGTCTTATTAACTCTATTTTAAAGAAAATATCAAATGTTTTTATTAGTAATATACAAATAATATAGATATTTATAATATTTAAATAGAATGCTACAAATAGAGTAAAATAGAGTGTTGGATGAATCATGAAAAAGATAAAAATACTTTTTTTATAGTAAAAGTATAGTTTTTCAATCATCTTTTCTACGGTAGAAGCTCTCTGTAGAGAGGCTTCAATTAGCTCTAATAGAACCATAATAATAATAAGTTGAGTAATAGTTTCCATGAGGCGAATAGTAGCAGATTTTCATTAAAAAATAGTGTATAATTCATTAAAAAAAGAAATCAAATGCAAAAATTATATATTACAGATTTAGACCATACTTTTCTACAAAGTTCACAAAAAGTAAGTAACTTTTCAAAAAAGATATGGAGTGAAAAAGTAAATCATGCCTTACTATCTGTAGCTACAGCTAGAAGCTTCTCAAAAACTCATGAGTTTCTAAAAGGTCTTCCTCTAAAAGTACCTCTTATTTTACTAGATGGTGCTATGGTGGCAACAAGTGAAAAAAAACTTATTGATGTAAAGACACTATCTTATAATCTATCTTCATCTATTATTGAGGAGAGTAAATCTTTTGAAATAGAACCTTTTGTTATATCTCTTAATGACCACAAATCATTAGAAGAGACATTTGCAATTCCCCCAATACTAAACAGCTATCAATCATACCTCATAGAGCATAACTACGCAACAGATAATAGATTATCTTTTAAAAAGAGAATAGATGGTGTTAAAGATACTCTTAAAATAGTCTATATGGGAGAGGAGAGCGTTCTGCAACCACTATCGAAACATCTTAAAAAAGTTTTTGGAAAAGAGATAGAGATAAAGCTATCTCCTGAAAACTATATGAATTGTTACTTCTTAACCATTCTTCATCCTTTAGGAGATAAAGCAAATGCTCTAAATATTGTTCATGAGTATCTTAATCGTTCACTAGAAGATACAACTGTTTTTGGAGATAGTGTTAATGATATTGAGATGTTTAAAATTGCAGGTACATCTGTAGCTGTAAGTAATGCTTTAAAAGAGGTAAAAGATGTTGCAGATATAATATTAAATAGAAGTAATGATGAAGATGGAGTTGCACACTATTTAGAAGAAAATATAAAAGTAGATTAAAACTCTATTTTATATCCAACACCATATTGATTTTTAATTAAATCTTTTGGTATCTTTTTTCTAAGATTTTTAACTAAAGTACGAATAGAGGAGTTAGTAATAGTACGGTCTATATCATCTCCCCAAACATAAAAGAAAATCTCATCCTCACTACAAGGAACTCCTCCTTTACTTACTAAAAGTTCAAAAAGTTTCAACTCCCTTTTTGTTAAAGTAATAGAGTCATCACCACAAAATAGAGTCTTACTTTTACTATCCCATAAACAATTATAAGCCAAAGGGATATTCCGTCCACCCTCTATCTTTTTTGCAACCTTAAGAAGAGCATTCATCAAATCAACTCGTCCTACAGGCTTAATAAGATAAGCAGAAAAATTTAGAGAAACAATATCTAAAAGTATCTCTCTATCTGAATGTGCAGTTAAAGCAATCAAGGCAATATCTTCATCTTCTTCTCTTATGGCTTTAGCTAAAGAGATACCATTCATTTTAGGAATCAAAAAATCCATAACAATTAGATGAATATTCTTCTCTTTATATAATTGATATGCCTCTTCTCCATCACGAGCAATATAGAGTATATGACACAACTCTCTTAAAAAATATGAATATTTTTCAATAATTTCATCTTCATCTTCTACATATAATATATTTAAATTTTTTAATGCTTTCACTTAACTACTATGCCCCCTTAAGACTCTTATCTCAATATAAAACAATAATTTTACATACTCTTGATTAAAACTGGTATCATTTTGCCATAATAATGTGATTTAATAGTGATACCACTAGCTATTAATAGTAATAGCTCTTGAGTTGAACCAAAGAAGTCCAAAAAGAGTTGCAAATTGAAATATATATAAAGTATTTAAAGTACATTCTTAGATATTTCTCTCTCTAAAAACTCTAAACGCTCTGGTGTTCCAATATCATACCAAGCACCACTATAGTACTCTGTTGTTAACTTTTTTGCTTCAATAGCTTTGAAAAGTAGTGGTGCTAAAGGCTGTTTACCATACTCTAAATCTTCAAACATCTTTTTAGAATAATACCCTATCCCTGAAAAGGTATATTTTTCTAAACCATCTGATAAATAGAAATCTCCTTCTCTATTATGCTCTGGATTATCTACTAAAATCAAGTGTGCTAAAGATTCATCTTCCAAGCAGAAATTACTATTAAAAGAGAAGTCTGTCCAAATATCACCATTGAGAACTAAAAAGGTATCTGAAAGAAGAGGAAGAGCTTTAATAATCCCTCCTGCTGTCTCCAATCCACCCTCCTCTTGTTCATCTGAATATTGAATATCTACTCCATATTTTGAACCATCTCCTAAATAGTCTATGATTTGTTCTCCTAGATATGCAACATTGATAACAACCTCTCTAAATCCTAACCTCTTTAGATTTTCAATATGCCAAACAATAAGAGGTTTTCCACCAACCGTTAAGAGAGGTTTAGGTGTATGGTTAGTCAAAGGTCTCATTCTGCTACCTAAACCTGCTGATAAAATCATTGCTTTCATTATTTCCCTTTAACTCTATCTAATATATATTCTAAAGGTTTTAACTCTGGGTATCTAGCAATATTCTCCTCTATATAGCTTAATGTCATTGGAATATGCTCTATATAGTTAGGTTTATTATCTCTTATCTTTAGACGAGCAAAGATACCTAAAATTTTTATATGTCTCTGAATTGCCATAAAATCAAACCAACGGATAAATCTATTATTACTCACATCAGAGATACCTTTAAGCTCTTTAAACTCCAAAATAAGCTCAACAATAGTATCTCTATCAAACTTGATATATACATCATTTAGAAGAGATGCTAAATCATACATCATAGAGCCTACTTTAGCATCTTGATAATCTATTGTAAAAAGTTTACCTTTTTTACCTAACATAATGTTTTTTGAATGGAAATCACGATGAACAAAACAGCCTTGTGGTTGAGATAGAACCTCATCTACTACAAGAGTAAAGATAGAGTCTAAGATATTTTCATCTTCACTATCTAACTCTATGCCATAATATTTCTCTACATACCACTCTCTCATTAACTCCATCTCAAATTTTAAAAATGAGCCATCATAAATATCAAGACCAGATGTATCTACCTTTTGCATATTTAAAATCTCATAAATAGCTTTAGTATATAGTAGTTTTGCACTCATATCACTCAATCTATCATATAGATGAACATCTCCAATATCTTCAAGAAGTAGATAACCATGTTCAATATCCTGCTTATAGGTGCGAGGTATCTGAACATCCTCCTTCAGAAGTCTCACAGAGACATCAATAAAAGGATATATACTATCTATATCCCTAGAGGAGTCCATAACAATATAAGTACCATCATTTGTAATCAATCTAAAATAACTTCTAAAACTAGCATCTCCAGAAACGCTCTCTAGTCTATAATCTCTATATCCTAATCTATCAATCCATGCTTCAATCTTTTGCATAAACTCCCCCTAATACTCTATTATATTTTGCACCTGTTACACTTTTTAACTCTATTGGCTCTTTAACCAACCTCTTATGTGCAAACCATGCAAATATCATCGCCTCCATATTATCTGCACTAATACCATACTCTTCAGTGGATAGAACATCTAACATAGGCAACTCCTTTTGTAATTCTGACATTAAAAAACTATTTTTAACTCCACCACCACAAACCAATACTCTTTCAATATTAAACTTTTTAATCTCATTAGAGATTGATTTTACAGTTAAAGCTAAAAGTGTAGCTTGAACATCTGGTTTAGATATTTTACCCAATGGTTCTAAATAGTTTATTAAAAAATTCTTATTAAAATATTCTCTTCCTGTACTCTTAGGATAATTTAAGCTAAAATAGTTATCCAATAGCATATTTTCCAATAACTCTCTATCTACTTTACCTGACTTCGCCCAAGCACCATCTCTATGATAGGCTCTATTTTGTTGCGATTGAATCCATAAATCCATTAAAACATTTCCACAGCCTGTATCATACCCTATTAACTCTTGACCTATAATAGAAATATTTGCCATACCTCCAATATTAAGAATTGCACAAGGCTTTAGATGAGAGAAGAGAAACTTGTGAAAAGCAGGAGCAAAAGGTGCCCCCTCTCCACCAACAGCAACATCTTTAGCTCGAAAATCTGCTACTACATCTATCTTTGTTAATACAGCTAAGAGAGAAGGGTCTCCTAATTGCATTGAAAATGGATACTCTCCATTAGGTTCATGCCAAACTGTCTGCCCATGAGAGCCAATAGCCTCTATGTTTTTTGGCTCTATCTTCTCTTGTTCTAGTAGAAGATTGACACCTTTAGCAAAAAATAGAGCTAATCTATGGTCTATCTCTCCTACCTGTTTAACTGTTGTTTCTCCATTGATGATAGTTAATATATCATCTTTCAACTCCAAAGGCATACCTAAAAAATATGAGGATTCCAATATGCAACTACTATCATCTATCCTACACAAAGCAACATCTACACCATCAAGTGATGTTCCTGACATCAAACCAATATAGAGCTTAGACATCTTTAGGCTTACCTGTCATCATAATTAGAAATGAGACCAATGTCCCCAATATCATCATAATGGAAAAATCTACTTTTATATTAAAAATATATGGTTGTAAAAATAGTACTGTTAAAAAACCACCAATTAACGCCCAAAGAACAGTTTTTTCATTCCCTCTATTTGTAAATATGGCTGAACCATAGACACCTAGTAGTGAGGCATAGGCAAATGCCATAACACCCAATGCAAAGTTAAGAAGAGGTAACTCTGTATATTGTTGCCAATAGAAGCTAATCATTCCCATCATAGATAGTAGAAGAGCAAAAACAAGTACCATTAATCTACTAACTTTAAGATAGTGTTCTTCATCTCTATCTTTAACAAGCCAACCCCTATATATATCCTCCACAGCCACAGAAGACATTGCAGATAGTACAGAGTTAGTAGATGACAACGCAGCAGCAATTGCCCCAACTGTTACTAAACCTCGCAAACCTTCAGGCATCTCATTTAAGATATAGAGCATAAATATCTTAACACTCTGACCATCTACATTTTGGTCAACACAAGCAGAAGAGATATTTGATATTTCAGGATGTTGATAGAATAGATAGAGAAGCAACCCAATAACTAAAAAGAGAAATGCCACAGGGATAGTAAATATAAGAGCATATATGAGTGACCTCTCTCCCTCCTTTTTGTTTTTACATGTAAGCACCCTTTGAGTCATATCTTGGTCAAGTCCATAAGCTGCAATATTTAGTAAAAACCAACCTGTTAGGAGAGTCCAAACAGTAAAGCCACCTGAAAATGAGAAATCAACTAATTTTAATTTACTATTATCTGATAGTGTTGTTATAATAGTCGAGAAATCTGTATTTAATGAGTAGTAGAGATATACAAGAACAGCTACTCCTGCTCCAACATAGGTAACAGCTTGAATAATATCTGAAAATATAACCGACTTAACACCACCAAAATAGGTATATGCCAATGCCCCTATCATCAAAATAGCAATAGATATTGCAATATGAGTTGCCAATATATCAGAAAATAGTATCATAGAGATAGCCAAAGCACCAATATATAACCTAGCCCCTGAAGCAAATAGTCTACCAACTAAAAACATAATCCCTGCATACCGTTTTGATTTCTCTCCATAACGATATGATAGATACTCATATACAGTTATAGCGTTAATAGCATAGAATCTAGGAACTAAAACCTTAGCTACAAATATAACAGCTAAAAAAGCTGAAACATAGAAACCTAAAAAAGTTAAATCATGTTTATATGAGTATTCAGGAGCACCCAAAAAGGTAGCCGCTGATTGAGAGGTAGCTAAAACAGAGATTGCCACAGCAAACATAGGAATAGAGTTTCCACCTGTAAAGTAGTCTCGTGAATTTTTGATTTTTGATTGACTAAGAAGTACAGAAGTCAATATAAGTAGTAAAAAATATGAAGCAAATATAACCCAATCTAAGATAGAGAAGCTTGATTGCATTGTTGAACCTTTTCTAATTGATA
This sequence comes from uncultured Sulfurovum sp., assembly GCA_947313765.1. GTDB lineage: Bacteria > Campylobacterota > Campylobacteria > Campylobacterales > Sulfurovaceae > UBA1140. The sequence goes on along the minus strand of CAMZNQ010000233.1, from coordinate 3,043 downwards.
TTCGTATTATAACCCAATTTATTAAAGCTTGTTACCTATTTATGGGTAAATCATAAAAAAGAGAACCTTTTCAGTCAAAAAGAATTGATAATATATTATAAGGTCAAACAATATTAAAATCAGGATAAATAATGAAGAGTATATTTACTCAACTAATATGTGGAATCTCCTTATTAACGGCAAATAGTAATGCTTTAGAACCTATTATGAAATCAGAGATAAACTCCAATATGACTATGAAATATAATATATTACCAAAAGAGGTAGACAACTTAGAGAACTTTTTAAAAGAGGGGATTTTTTATGGTCGCTTACGTCTAAACTATTTTGATTTTGACACAAAAAGTAAAGGTGTTGACCACTACTCTTTTGGTTTAGGAGGAAGTTTAATATACAAAACAGCCTCATATGAAGGATTCTCTTTTACATCAGGAGTCTATACTACACAAAATCCATTTCATGATGATATTGAACCATCACAATATCGTTCAGGAAAAGATACATTAAACAGATACAATCTTGCTACTAAAGGAGATTATGGAAATAGTGTTTTTGCTCAAAACTATATGGAGTATAGATATGGCAAAAATCATCTTAAATTGGGTCGTTTTACAATGGAGACAACTTTAACAAAATCAAACGATACAAAGATGATTCCAAATACATTTCAAGGTATCTATGCACAGTTTCAACCACTCTCCAAGACAAAAGTAAAAATGGCATATCTTACAAAACAGAAACTAAGAGACCATGACTCATTTCATCACGTTTTAGCCTATGATGACTCAAAAGAACCCTTTGCTAGTTGGAGAGAGAATGATGATGGAGGAATGCACCGTGGATTAACAGTGAGTAGATTGAAAGATAGAGGGATTGAGGATAGACTTATTGTTTTTAATCTAAAAGATAAAACTCTTAAAAACAGCACCATAAGCATAGATTTAATAACAGTTCCAAATCTACTATCAACAGCTATTATAGATGGTAGTTATAGCATAACAACAGATATGGGAAAGATAAAACCCTCAATCCGTTATCTTAAACAGTTTGATAATGGAGCAGGAGAGATAGGAGGAGCAAACCTTCGTAACAATACAACAGGATATAAAAGAGAAGATACTCTAAACTCTTGGCTTATTGCAGGAAGAGTTGATTTCATCAAAGGTGCAGGTAGTATCCGTTTAGGATATTCAAAGATTGCAGACCAAGCAGACATAGTAGCACCTTGGCGTGGATTTCCAACATCTGGATACACAAGAGCTATGGGTCAGACAAATTGGTATGCAGATACCCAAACATTTATGTTTAGAGCAGATTATGATTTAGATAGAGCAGATATTATGGATGGTAGTAGAGTTATGATGCGTTATGCTAAAGAGGACTTTGACGATAAAAAAGTAGGAGTTTCGGCTGATGTTAATGTATTAACTGTTGATTTAATTAAAAGATTTAAAGAGTATCCAAACTTAACAGCCAAACTTCGTACTGCTTTTATAGAACAAGAGCATAAGGTTACAGATAAGGAAGACCCCTCCTACAAAGAGCTACGTTTTGAGATAAACTACCTATTTTAACTTTTTATGCTATACTTTCATTAGGTGTGATAGGTAGTTGCTGGTAACTTATAATGAGTTACGAGAGGAAAGTCCGTGCTACACATGAGACAGAACTCCATCTAACGGATGGCCAGAGTAATCTGAGGGCAAGTGCAACAGAGAGTAGACAGCCATCTATCCATTTTAGAAGATTTATCTTCTTTCCCCCTCCCCCTATTTCCCTATGGGTAGATGGTCAAGGTGAAAGGGTGGTGTAAGAGACCACCAGTGCTTATGGTAACATAGGTAGCTAGGTAAACCCTGTTCGTAGCAAGAAGCAATGGTATTAAGTCTCATTATGTCATTGGATTGACAAAACTGCTTCGCTTGAGCATATTGGCAACAATACGCCTAGATAAATAACTACCCACGACAGAACACGGCTTATCGTCACACCTACTTAAGTTTTGACTGTTATAATCCCTCAAAAAGGGATAAAAAAGTGAAGATATTAATTTTAATATTAACCCCTCTACTCCTATTTTCTAAAGTACACTATGCAAAGCTAGAACCAATAGAGACAATAACTCTAAAATCAGCAATATCTGCACAGGTTACTTTAGTTAAGATGAAGTTAGAGGGAAAGAGAGTATCTAAAGATATAATAATAAAACTAGATAGTAGACTTGACCATATTAAATTAAAATCAATCAAAGAGTCCATAACTCTTATCAAAAAGATGTTAAATACAAATAGAGAGATACTCTCAACACTAGAGGACTCTTTTAGTCGTCAAGAGGAGTATTATAATCGCATAGATACAATACAGTCTGCCTCTCAAACACAAAAAAACAATGCATTCTATAGTTTCGTAAATAGTAAGACTCAATATCTATCTACTAAAGAGAAGATAGACTCTCTAAAAAAACAGCTTGTAGATTTAAACTATCAGATAGCACTATTAAAAGATAGTATCTCTAAGAAAACAATCTCTGTTAAAAACAGATTTATAGATAAAATATTTGTAAATAGAGGAGATTATGTAAATATGGGAACACCTCTAGCCCAACTAAAAGATTTAACTTCTGCTAAATTGGTGCTTTTTTTAGAAGCAGATGAGTTAAAGAATATCAAAAATAGAAGAATTTATATAGATAATAAAGGAACTAACTATAAAATATCTAAAATATGGTCAGTTACTGATGAGAAATATATATCATCTTATAGAGCAGAGATTTTGATTAAAAATCCTAAAGAGCTTTTTTCAAAACTACTTAAAGTGGAGTTTAAAAAAAAGAAAAAAAGATAGAGACAGCTTGTGGGCTTGATTGTCCAGATGCTTGTGGCATTGTAGCAGAAGAAAATGGTAAGATAGAGGCAGACCCAAACCATCCAACCTCAACAGGTTCACTCTGCTCTTTGGTCAACAAATATTTACCAGAAGAGCCAAGAGTTAAAACGCCAACAATAGATGGAAAAGAGGTAACGCTTGATGAGGCACTAGAGGC
>CAMZNQ010000232.1 GCA_947313765.1 uncultured Sulfurovum sp. | reverse complement strand
GTTTTATTATTGTTTTATTTGTAGGTGTGACCATGTCACACATTACTCTTTTAGATTTCTATTTAAATTTAGTGTGTGACATGGTCACACCTACGTATATTTAAACAAACTCTTTTCTTAATTCCTCAACCCTAACAATCTTCAAATAAAGAAAAAATTACATATAACCATTCAATTTAGATTTACATTAAACGTGTGACACGGTCACACCTACGGTTTTTTTAAAAAAGATACATTAATTATTTTATTTGCATTTAGCAGAAGAAAAATTTAATCCCATATAGTAAATTTTACAAAAAACTAATATTAAAATCATTTAGATATAATCAATTCAATAAAATAAAATGGATGATTACATGAAAAAAATTTTACCGTTTCTTCTAATATTATTTATGAATGCACAAGCAGAAGTTATTGATGCTGTTGCCATTGATGTTGAGGGAGAAGCGATTACAACGCTAGAGATTCAAGCTGTTCAAGAGAAGATGAAGATGTCAAGACAATCTGCTGTTGAAGCACTAATTAGAGATAGGCTTGAAAAGTCTGCCTTAAAGAAAGCAAATATTACCGTAAGTGATGAAGAGGTTCAAGCAAAAATTCAAGCTATTGCATCAGCAAGAGGTATGAGTCAATTTCAAATGAGAGATATATTGGCTAAAAAAGGGTTAAGCTGGGATAACTACATAAAACAGTTGACTATTGAGATAAAAAAAGAACACTTCTTTAGAGAACATATTATGAGTACCATAACACCACCTAGTGAAGATGAACTAAGAGACTACTATGAGGCACATAAAGAGAAATTCTCCTCAACACCTCAACAGATGAGTTTAGTTGTATATCTAGCACCAACAGTTGAGAAACTAAAAGAGGCTATTGCCAATCCAATGAGACCTGTAGAAGGTGTTCAAAAGAGAAATGTTTTAGCATCTTCATCAGAGATGCCACCTCAACTATTTGGGCTAATTAGTAAAACAGCTATAAACTCATTTACACCTCCTGTTCAGACACCAAAAGGGGTTATTGCATATTATGTAAAATCTAAAGGTAATCAATCAGAGGTTGGCTTTGAGGTTGTAAGAAATGCTGTAGCAAACAGATGGATGCAAGAGCAGAGAGTTCAAGCTGGGCAAGACTTTTTCAATAAGTTAAAAAGTAGTGCTAAGATTCATGCTGTAAGCAGATAAAGGAAATAGATGGGATTAAAAGCAGATAGTTGGATACGAGAGAAGTCACTTAATGAGGAGATGATAACACCATTTTGTGAAGCGTTAGTTGGAGAGGGTGTTGTCTCTTACGGATTAAGTTCCTATGGGTATGATATTCGTGTGAGTGATGAGTTTAAAATTTTTACAAATATCAATGCAGAGGTTGTTGACCCAAAAGATTTTAATGAGAATAATGTTGTAGATTTTAAAGGCGATGTATGTATTGTTCCACCTAACTCATTTGCTTTAGCAAGAACTATTGAGTATTTTAAAATGCCTTCAGATACATTAGCCATATGTTTAGGAAAAAGTACCTATGCACGTTGTGGTATTATTGTAAATGTTACACCATTTGAACCAGGGTTTGAGGGTCACATTACCATTGAAATCTCAAATACAACTCCTCTTCCTGCTAAGATATATGCAAATGAAGGAATTGCTCAAGTTCTGTTTTTACAAGGAGATGAAGCTTGTGAAACAACATATAGAGATAGAAAAGGTAAATATCAGAGTCAAACAGGAATTACTTTACCAAGAATTCTAAAAAAGTAATATTAGTTACTCTTCTCTTTTTTTTCTAATTTGGCTACTATTTTGATAACCATCATAGCAATGATAACCTCTAATAGACTAGCCAAAATAACAGCATAATAGTCAAACTCTTTAATCATATTTTTCTCATGTCCAATTGTAGCTACAGCAATCATTAATGTTAAAGGCATAGATAGAGCTAAGGATGTCAAAAGGGAATCTCTTTTTCCTATGATGGAGAGTAGAGTATATGAAGATAATATACGAATTGAGAACATAATAAATAGTAAAATAGTAGTTGTCACAAGAACTTCTGGAATAAAGATATTCTCTAAATTGAATGATGCTCCAACATGGATAAAAAATATAGGTACTAAAAATCCAAAACCAAAAGATGATATTTTTTTCTCTAACTCTTTTTTATAATGAAAAAAAGTTGAGATAAATAGCCCTGCAATGAATGCTCCAAATGCTAACTCTAAATGAAGTTGTTTCATAACGGCTATCATAATAAAAAAGATTCCCATAGCAAGTCTTAAATCTTGATATTTTGTATCTTCAGATGGCATAAGTACACTTTTAAATTCAGGATACCACCAAAATAGTATGCGAAGTAGAGCATAGATAAGAGTAATTACACCTAAAAAGATTAAAAGTAGAGATATTTTGTATATAAGTTCTTCATAAGAGTTTAATGAATTTGATGCCTCTGAAATAGTTAAAGCTGTAATACTTACAACCTCCCCTATTGTTCCTACAAGAAAAGATATTTTAATCCACTGTTCATCTTTTCCATGCTCTTTAGAGACAGTGGCTAAGAGTCCAATAGATATGAGTGGAAGAATCACAATCATCATCATATCCAAGTTAAATATTAAGCCAAATATAACAGCCAAAATCCATAAGATTAAAATAAAATATAGAGATTTTACAATATATATATTTGGCATTTTTAAAATAGATTTTAGATTTACCTCTAAACCTGCCAAAAACATTAAATATAAAAACCCAATCTCTGCAAGTAGATTAAAGTTGCTTTCAGAAGCATATATCACTCCTGAAGAGGCAAGTATTGCACCAATAATAATTTCAACAGGTGCAGTAGGTAGGCGAACAAACCTAGATATATGTGGAGAGAGTACTAAAACTAGGGAGAGTGTTATTATATATATAACAGGATTAGGCATGACAAGTTGTTGCTACTCTGTAACCTAATCTATCTAACATCTCTCTATCTTTAGTTGGTGCATCGCCAACAGTTGTTAAGTAGTTTCCAATAACTATTGAGTTTACACCTGCTTCAAACATAATATCTTCATATCCATCAAAAAGTAGTTCTCTGCCACCAGCCACCATAAGCAATCTATCTTCTCCTAAAAGTCTATGAGCCTTTTTAATAATTTCAATAGCCTCATCTCTTGATATGTTTCTCGTTTTAATAGGTAGTGCATCATTTGGATGATAGAAATTTAGAGGAGTAGATTCAGGTTGAAGTGAAGCTAAAGCGTTTAGTAGAGAGTCTCTATCTTCAGGCTCTTCGCCCATACCAAAGATACCACCTGTACAGAGTTGAAGACCTACCGATTTTACATTTTGACAAGTCTCATATCGTTCACTCCATGGGTGTGTAGTACAGATACTCTTATAGTAGTTTTCAGAAGTCTCTAAATTGTGATTATAGCTATCTATCCCATGCTCTTTTAGATGGCGTAACTGTTCAATGGATGCTGTACCATTACAAGCAATAAGATTTAAATCATTAACCTCTTTTTTTATCGCTTTTGCAGTACGAGCAACAAAATCTACTTTTTTATCAGTTAAACCTTTTCCTGCTGTAACTAAACAGTATCCTAAAGCACCATTAGCCTTTGCTTGTTTAGCCTCTTTAACAATAGTCTCAATGGACTTATAGTTATATCGTTCTATATCAGCATGATAACGAACACTCTGTGTACAAAATTTACAATCTTCTAGGCAAGTACCAGACAAAACATTGTTGATGGCACATAAAAATATCTCTTTTTTCATAATCTTATTATAATATAGTTAACTAAATGTTGGTATAATTTGTTTATAAAAAATAACTTAAAAATTTTTTTGTAAAATAAGAAACTATTTGTTGCAGTTATAAAGGAGTCTGTTTGTATTTTAAAACTATAGATTTTTCAAAATTCTCAAGCATAAAAGTGGGTGTTCCCATTGAGGTTCTCATGTTAGAGAGAGATGATATAATCCCAAACGATAGAGTCATTATAGGTCATGCAAATAACCTATTGGTATCAAATACTCCTCCTCCCCTAATGATGCTCTCTAAAGATTTTTCATTTATTGAACTAAATAGTAATGTTTTAACAGTTGGTTGTGCCACACCGACAGGGAAGTTACTCTCTTTTGCTAAAAAAAATGATTTAGCAGGATTTGAGTTCATCTCCAAACTACCAGGTTCTATGGGTGGAATGGTTGCCATGAATGCAGGAGTTAAATCTTATGAGATTTTCAATATTGTAGAGTCAATTAAGATAGATAATATTTGGATAAAGAGAGATGAGTTGCAGTATGGGTATCGTTTTGCAAAACTTAATGGTGTTGCGACAGAGTTACGTTTCAATGTAAAAAAGGGATTCAATAAAAATCTACTTGAAGAGCTTATATCTTTACGCTCAAATCAGCCAAAAACTCCCTCTGCTGGTTCTGCATTTAAAAATCCAAAAGGGGACTTTGCAGGACGTTTAATTGAAGAGGTTGGTTTGAAAGGGGTATCTAAAGGGGCTATGCAGTGGAGTGAAGTTCATGCAAATTTCTTAGTTAACCATGGTGGAGGTAGATTTGAGGAGGCAAAATATTTGATTGATTTAGCAAAAGAGAGAGTTCTATTAAAATTTAGGATAGAGTTAGAAGAGGAGATAAAAGTTTTATGAACTTGAAAACTACCTCATGTAATCATGAGGTAGATTATCTATCTTAAACCATAAATACAATAGGCATAATTATAGGGTAGCGTCTTTTTGTTCTTACAATATATTTTCGTATAATTGAACGTAGCTCATCTTGAATAAGTTTAGGAGATGATAGTTGTTTCTCCTCTGCATTAGTCAAAAATGTCTCAATCATACTTTGAATCTCATGTGCAAAACGTTTGTCCTCTTTGTCTGGAACTAAACCATGAGTATTTATAATAGCTTTTCCAATAATCTTTTTTGTAGATTTGTTGATTTGCATAGCAATATTTACAACACCATCAAGTGAAAGTTTTTGTCTATCTTCAATAACATCTGATTTAATCTCTTGATTATTTTGGTTATCAATATAACTTTTACCTGTTTTTATGCTCTTAACCTTTTTAATATATTTAGTTGTAATCTCTATCTGGTCTCCATCACTCATGAGTAGCATATTTCTCTTGTCAACGCCACACGCAATGGCTGTTTGAGAGTGCTTGTGAATATGATTATACTCTCCATGAACTGGTAAGAAAAATTTAGGTTGAACAAGACGTAAGATAAGTTTTTGCTCCTCTTGTCCTGCATGACCTGAAACGTGAATATTCTCAAAATCTTTATATCGTACTGTAACACCAGCTTTTATCAATTTATTCATTAGTGATGATACTGAACCCTCATTTCCTGGAATTGCATGAGCAGAGATAATAATTGTATCACTTGGTTTTAGTTTAATGTGTCTATGTTCATTTGCTGCCATTCTTGAAAGTGCAGCCATTGCTTCCCCTTGAGAACCTGTAGTAACCACAAGTACCTGATTTTCAGGATATTTAGGAACTTCATGTGCATCAATAAAATGTTTGTCTGCAATATCAACATAACCAAGTCTTCGTGTAGTCTCTATGTTTCTCTCCATTGAACGACCAATAACACAAATCTTTCTACCAGCTACAATTCCACGCTCCATTGCTTGATAGATACGGTGGGTATTTGAAGAGAATGTTGACATAATTACACGTCCTTTTGCTAGGCTAAATAGTGTATCAAATGTTTTTCCAACTACTGCTTCAGACTTTGTAAACCCTGTATTATGTGAATTTGTACTATCAGAGAAGAGACAAAGTACCCCTTTTGCTCCATAGTGTGCAAAACGTTGTAAATCCATAGTTTGATTATCAATTGGAGTATGGTCAACTTTAAAATCAGCTGTATGGATAAACGTACCAGCTTTAGACTCAATAGCTAATGAACACGCATCAATAATGGAGTGTGTATTGTGCATCCACTCTATTTTAAATCCACCAACCTCATACTGTTTTCGTTTAGTTACATAGTTAAAGAGTTTTACATTTTCCATTAAGCCATGCTCTTGAAATTTGTTCTCTATCATTGCTAAAGCTAGAGGTGTTCCATAGATAGGAAACTGAAGCTCTTTAAATAGGTAGGGTACAGCACCAATATGGTCTTCATGTGCATGAGTTATGATAACAGCTTTAATCTTACTTTTAATTGCATGTAGATATGAAAAATCTGGTACTAAAATATCAACACCGTGCATAGTTTCATCAGGGAAAGACATACCAACATCAATTATAAATGCAGAATCTTCATCTTCCATAACAGCCATATTTCCACCAATTTCACCAAGACCACCAAGTGGAGTAAATCTAACTTTATGCTTATTATCAATTTCAATCTGTTTCCACGGATTCATTCTTAAATCATTAACAGCTTCATTTTCAATCAAAGAGGCTTTCATCTCTTCACTCATTGGACCTGCAACAAATTTCTTAGGTCGTCTACCTCCACCACTTCTGTTACTCTTTTTAGCAGAATTAGTTCTCTTCTTGTTAGGGTTTGGTTTAGTATTATTATGAGTTTTCGTTTGCTTTGGATTTGATTTTGGTTTTTTAGAGTTTGGTGTTCTCTTTATCTCTTTTCTATTTCCATCAACTTCTTTGTCTGGAATAATCCTATTCCCATTAACCTCTTTGTCTACTTTAACAACATTTCCATCAATAGGTTTTGTTTCTATTTTAGGTCTTCTGTGAGGATTTCCTGCACGTCTTGGACGTTCTGGTCTCTCTCTTCTTGGTCTAGCTCTCTGCTCTTTTTCTTGATTGTTGTTTTGTTCTTCCATCTATATTATCCTTGTTTAATTCATTATATAAGTGATGATACATAGATGTTTCAGCTTCATGAGGTCGGATAGTTAGACTTACTTCTAATTTTTGAAGTAATGCTTCAATTTTATCTTTATTGTAGTGAGTTGATAAGTTTTTAGAGAGCTTTTTTCTTGGCTGTTTAAATGCAATTTTTAAAAACTCTTCAAAATATATATTATCCTCGCTTCTCTTTTTTCGTATTAAAAGAATAGAAGAGGTTACTTTTGGAGGAGGAACAAAGTTCTCTGAACCTACATCAAATAGAAGCTCTCCAAAACCAACAGTTTGTGTTAAAACTGAAAGTCCTGAAAACTCCTTTTCCCCTGACTTGGCTGAAAACTTTTTAGCTACCTCTTTTTGAACCATCACCAAAATAGATTGGCAATTCTCATCTTTTAATGCTTTCAAGATAATATTGGTTGCTATATAATATGGTAGATTTGCAACTAGATGATAAGGTTCATCTAAAAGTAAATTATCTTCCCAATATTTAAGCACATCTCCACAACGTATTTTTAATCTATCAGCGTGGATAGATTGACTAAATGCAAATTGTAGATGTTCACATAATCTTTTATCAACCTCGAATGCTGTAACATCTCTAGTTGTAACTAACTCTTTGGTTAAATCACCTAAGCCAGGCCCAATCTCTGCAACACGCAGGTTATCATTGGGAATCGATTGGATGATTCGTTTAATAATTGCATCATTTTTTAAAAAGTTTTGACCATATCTTTTGTTTGCAAATTCTGATAAATTTTTAATTTTGTTCATTTTACTCAATTCTTACTTATAGGATTCTTTTTTATATTTTGATAATTTTACCATAATATTATGATATTATGATTCTCAATAAAATTTAAAATTATATTTTATGCTATACTTTTTTAAAAAAGAGATATTTTATGAAAAAACTAATTATATTAATAATATTTAGTACGGCTCTTATGGCATCAGAATCTTTTTGGTATAAACTTATTGATATAGAGAGTGAATTTTTCAATAGAGATAGTGTATTAAAGCTAATTGAAAAGGATGCAAATAGAACTATTGTAGATGAAAACAGTACAACAAGTATTACTCTCGATAATCAATTGAGTAGCTTTTTATCTTTGATTAATCTATTAAAAAACAATCCCTACTCTTTAGATGTAAATGAGACTCTATTTGTAGATATGCGTAAGAGTAATAGAGAGATTCGTAATCTTAAATTGAAGATAGATACAAATAGGAAGTATGGATATATTCAAGCTGTTCGAAGAGATAGCATAAAGTTAAAATCACTTCAAACTAAAGTTCAGATATACCATTTTTTTAAATATCTATCTAAAAACTGGACTCTTTTAGAGGAAGATAAACTTGTAAAGTATCTTAAAGAGAGTCAAAAAAAGCTAAATAGTACAATTGAGATTAAAAAGAGTATAGAGCTTTACAACTCAATTAAAAGAAAAAATGGAGATATTCCCAATCAGATTAGAGATAATTTTTTTATCTTATCTAAAGACTACTACTTTTTTGATGGAATATTGAACTATCTAAAAGTAAATATTAATGTTTTTAGCTACTACTCAATTAGTAATTTTTTAAGGTTAGACAATCTTATTGACTACATAAATCGACAAGATATATCTAAAAAGGTAAATCTATATCTTAGATATTTTAGGGTTGATGCAGGACGACTTACTCTATTTTTCTTTACCATTGTATTTTTCATAATTCTTAACTATCTTATATACAAAAAACTATATAACTATTTTAAAGCAAAAATACTAGAAGAAGAAGATGAAACAGATGATATTTTAATTGCAAATCTCAATAGAATAAGAGTTCCAATATCTCTCCTTATTAACAGCATTGGTCTTCAATTGGCATTGGAGATATTGGACTATCCAAATAGCATAGATTCTAAAACTCAACTCTATTTCTCCATATTTTTTATTGTCACAATAGCCTATATTGTCATGCAGTTAATAGAAAATATCTTTTTCATCTATTTTCACTCTTCAAGTAAAAGAAATGTTACATTACGAACTGAACTCATCAATCTCATATTGTCCGTTAGTAAATTTTTGATACTACTAATTGCTACTCTTGTGATATTTGTAAAAATGGGAATCAATATTTCAGGAGTAGTAGCCTCATTGGGAATAGGAGGATTGGCTGTTGCTCTTGCTGCAAAAGATACACTCTCTAACTTTTTTGGACTCATTAAAATAATCTTTGATGAATCTTTCTCACAAGGAGATTGGATAAAAACCAATGATGTTGAGGGTACTGTTGTTGAGATTGGATTTATCTCAACAAAAATTAGAACTTTTGATAATGCTATGATTACTGTACCAAATGAGAAATTGGCAAACACTTCAATTAAAAATTGGTCAAAGAGAACAGTTGGTAGAAGAATAAAATTATATGTGGGTGTTACTTACAATTCCAACTCTAAAGATATTCAAAATGCAATCAATGAGATAGAGAGTATGCTTCTA
>CAMZNQ010000231.1 GCA_947313765.1 uncultured Sulfurovum sp. | reverse complement strand
CTTAATAGATTCATTAGCTAAACATTTCCCATTGTAAAACTGTATCTTCCTTAATATCTTTAGTCACTATTTTATCAATAACTTCATCTATAAATTTAGGACTAACACCATGAGCTGGTCTTTTAAATGTCAAGTCATCTTTTGTTATAATTTTACCTGCTGGTATGTTGCTTCTAGCAACTAAACTTCTCCTAGCATTTGTTCTTGCAGGTGCTTCATCTTCTAAAGCTTCAACTTTAAAACTACCCAATATCTCAAAAGTTCTTTCTAGATTAGCTCTGTAAAGCTTTAAATCCTCTTTATCCATAGCATGGTAGTGGTCATTCCCTGGCAGAGTCTTGTCATGGGTAAAGTGCTTTTCGATAATTACACTACCAAGCATAGTAGCCATTTCACATACTTTCATATCTTTTGGCAGAGTATGGTCACTATATCCTATAATCTTATTTGGAAACTTTGCTTTTAAGTCTAAAATCATTCCAAGATTTGCATTTTCATCAGGTGTTGGGTAGTTTAATACACAATGAAGCAGTGCTAATGGATTATCATACTTTTCTATCCAACTCACAGCTTCTTGAATCTCATGTAGACTACTTGCACCAGTTGATAGAATAATAGGTTTATTAAATTTACAAATGTACTCTATAAAAGGCTTATTTGTAAGGTCTGAAGATGAAATTTTATAGACATCCATCATATCATCTAAAAAGTCTGCTGACTCTATATCAAAAGGAGTACTTATAAATTCTATATTTTTTTTATCACAATACTCTTTTAACTCTCTCATCTCATCTATCCAAAAGCTATCATGCTTTTTAAATAGTTCATATTGAGAAGTAGTTGGTTCTTCATTTGTATCCCAATAAGAAGGAGAATCTTTAGATGCTAAAGTTTCAGCCTTATAACTTTGAAACTTAACTGCATCAGCTCCACCCTCTTTTGCTTCATCTACAAGTCTTTTTGCTAATTCCATACTACCTTCATGGTTTACACCAATTTCTGCAATTATATATGGCTTGTATATTCTATTTTCGCAATGTTTAAAATTTTCAAAAAGTTCTTTTAGTTTCATACTTCTTCCTCTATTAAATGTGTTATTAGTTTAATTACTCTTTTTCTGCCACTCTTTAAATCTATATTTTTCATAAGCTGACTCATATGCTCTCGTGTTTCATAAGATTTAACTAAATTTTGAAACTGCTTATATAGCTCATTATTTTCTACTTCGTATCCAAGTCCCAAATTTAAAAAACCAAACTCACTTGATGCAAAAAAGTGAGTTAATTCTCTCTCATTTTGAGCCAATATTATAGCTGGTG
>CAMZNQ010000230.1 GCA_947313765.1 uncultured Sulfurovum sp. | reverse complement strand
AAGATTAATATTACTCGTAGCCGAAGAAGAACTAAAACATATAGAGATATCAAAAAGAATAGGAATAGTTCAATCGCAGATTCCCCAATGGATAAAACGATGGCAAGAAGCGAATAAAGAGACGAAGGTAGAAGAACGATTAAAAGATAGACCTCGTTCAGGACGGAAAGCTAGAATAACAGCAGAGCAATGGTGTAAAATAATGGCATTGGCATGTGAGAAGCCAGAAAATCATGGAGTACCAATAACACATTGGAGGCATTCAACATTAACAGCAGAGATAATAAAACAAGGGATAGTGGATAAAATTTCAATGAGTCATGTGGGAGAGTTTTTAAAAAAGCAAAACTACAACCCCATAGAAGCATCTATTGGTTAAATGCAAAGCCTGATGAGAAAAAAGAAGAGCGAATAGAGGATATTTGTAAAGTTTATCATGAAATAACGAAGAAAGAAGATGAATTGGTTCTAAGTGTGGATGAAATGACAGGAATTCAAGCATTAGAGCGAATATCTGATGAGTTAGCAATGTCAGAAAAAAAACCAATAGCTATTGAGTTTGAGTATGAACGACATGGAACACAAACTTTAATAGCAGGGTTTAATGTTAAAACAGGTCAAACCTATGGTATCTGTGGAGATACACGGAAAGAAGAAGACTTCTCCTCTTTTATTGAGAGTAGCCTCCAAAAGAATCCAAACTATAAAAAATATCATTTTGTTCTAGACCAACTCAATACCCATAAATCGGAGACTTTAGTACGATTAGTAGCTAAACACATAGGAGATGAACAAGGTTTAGGTATCAAAGGAAAAGAGGGAATTTTAAAATCAATGGAGACAAGAGAAGCTTATTTAATGAACCCTGAACATAATATTATTTTTCATTATACACCAAAACATTGTTCATGGTTAAATCAGATTGAAATTTGGTTTGGAATCCTAATGAGAAAAGTAATCAAGAGAGGAAATTTTGTTTCTAAAGAAGATTTAAGAACTAAAATTCTCTCTTTTATTGACTATTTTAATCAGTCTTTAGCCAAACCTTTTACTTGGACTTATCGGGCTAAGCCTTTAGTGGAATAATATTTTGGTTAGTTGGTAGGAAGTGTACTAGGACTCATCGTGCCTCTCATCTCATCAGCAACTTTTGCCCATTTCCCTTTTTTTCTAGTCGGTTTATTTGAAATGATTTTGACTTGATTGTTTAAAAATTCAGTAATCATACTTTTGATTTCATCAATGCTTTTATTTTGAATAAATTTTGCTACTTCTTGGTTTTGGATATTTATTGTTCCTATGTTTAGGGCTAGTTGCATGGGTTTCTCCTTTTCATTGTCTTAATTAAGTTAGTATAGCTAAAGTTTATATTTAGTTCTCTTATGATGTACCTTTACTTACAGGTGGTGGTTCTGCTCCTAAACATGTTGACCAATTCTTAAAAGAGGGTCACTTAAGATG
>CAMZNQ010000229.1 GCA_947313765.1 uncultured Sulfurovum sp. | reverse complement strand
TGATAAAACATAAAAAGATTTAAAAATGCTTGGCTTACTTGATTTTTGGTTTTATTTAGATAAGGTCTTAATATAGAATTGATTGTCTCGACCATAGAAGACGCATGAATAATGGTCTCTAGTTTTTTAAATATTGTCTCTTTCATGATTGTATATCTATCCTGTAATAATTCTTGATTAAAAGCTTGATAAAAACTTTTTTGCTCTCTTGCTCTGTTTCGTCTTGATTGAACTTTGGCTTTGATTAAATCTTTTTCCCATTGCCATTCTAAGCAGAGATTTTGTAACTCATATTGAGTTAGATTTAAGGATTGGCAATCTTTTAGAACTTGGGATGTTTGGTCGAAATAGTTAAGAAGATTGAGTAATACCTTTCTAACTCCTTTTATCTCTGTAGTGATGGCTGTTGTGTTCAATGTCTCCATAAGCTCTAACGCTGTCTCTATCTCCTCTTTGGCTTCTTGTTTATCTCTTGCTTCACCTGTATGTTTAAAGGGTTTAAGCTGATGGATAATATAGTGATAAAGATAACGAAAGTTATCACTTAACTCTATATAGCTCTCTAGCTTCTTTTGATGTTGCTCTTTATTTTTACTTTGCTCTTCCACTTCTATTATTCGGTAGGCTTGTTTATCAAACTTTTCAACTAAAAGACCTAATCGATGGGCAATAGCATGATAGGTATCTACTTGATAAATAGCATTAGGTAGACTCTCTTTTGCTCCTAAGCTTAAACCATTACCCTCATCTCTCACAATCCCTGTTATACTAAAACCATTCTCTTTTAATTTATCATAATGTTCTTTCCACTCTTCCCCTTTTCTACTGGGTGCTTTTTTAATACCAAGTATCACTGAACTGATTGGGTCAACAGTTATTAAAATTGGAGCTGACTTAGAAAATATCTCATCACTTGCCACCATCAACTCTATAGGAACAATAGTCTTTGCTTCAATGCTACTAGGTAGTAACTCTCCTATACTTGATAAGGTTTGACTTATCATTCCTACTGAACTTAGAGCCAATTCATCTCTTTGCATTAAAGTTGATATTGCCTCTATACTGCATCGACCTTCCATTCGATAACTTAACATTTTTGAAAAAAGTTCTTTTTTAGAAATAGTTGATAGACTACTTTGAGAATCAAAGAGCTTAGGAAGTAGTGATTTAAATATCTCTATCAAGGTATAAACAAATTG
The DNA here is from genome assembly GCA_947313765.1 of uncultured Sulfurovum sp. Taxonomy (GTDB): domain Bacteria; phylum Campylobacterota; class Campylobacteria; order Campylobacterales; family Sulfurovaceae; genus UBA1140. The sequence continues at coordinate 420 of CAMZNQ010000229.1, read as the reverse complement.
TCTTGATATCTCATACGATTTGGCTAATGCTGTTATCTTGCCCCACTCTTGTAACTCTTGTGCCATATAACCACTATATGCAATATGCATTCTTAACTCTGGGGTTAATCGTTCTACTCTTATATATTTTACTTTGTAATCATTTAATGCTGGTTTTAAAAAAAATTCTGTATCATTCCCTTACCTTAGTTGAGGTATTTTCACTCAATTGGTTTTGAAACTTTCTTGAGTAAATTTTAGTACTTTATTTTTTTTTATCTTAATCTCTCTTTTGTTCTTTTCTATTACTTACTTTTCTTTAATTGTAATGTTGGGGTGAAGGATGCCTAAAATGAATGTAAAGAGTAATAAAAAAGTATTGAACGAAGCGATGAATAGTGGATGCAAGACAGCTGCAGAGTTAGCCCTTTATGTTAAAAG
>CAMZNQ010000228.1 GCA_947313765.1 uncultured Sulfurovum sp. | reverse complement strand
TATTGCCTTTTTCATGTTTTTCTCCATAGAGTTATTGTTTATTTTATTAAATTATAATTTTTATAACTATACCTTATAATATTTAAAAAGAGTTTGATTCTGATATAGATTTGAATAAAATCTCTTTTTGGTGGCTTTTTTTTCACAAAGGGAAGAGATGAATGGAAAAGAGTAGTTTTTAATCGACCGATTTAACAGCCTCAGCAATCAAATGAATTGCCATACCATAAGAGGTAGAGTGGTTATATTTGGTTAAAACCCTAAAGTTTCGACCTCCCATCCAAATGTCATCGTGGGTGCTATTTTTAGTTTTGAGAAGATAGGCTTTTGACTCAGTGAACGGTTCGGTTGGTCGTATGCCTTTTTTAGCCAAATATTTAACGGAGTATTTTTTCTTATAAGAGGTTTTAAGTTTCTTAAAACGTCCTCCTGAAAAGTTGGTAGGTACAGCAACCACACCACCTTTTACCCACCCTTTTTTGTGCATAAAGTGAGCAATAACCCCAATGGCATCTTCTCAATCCCAAGGGTCTTTGACTCCGTCACCATTGTAATCAACCATAAAACGTCTTTGTATTGAGGGCATCTGTTGCACTGCACCCATTGCTCCTGCAAATGAGCCATATTGAGTGTATATGTCTCGATTCTCTTCACGCATAAGTAGAAATAGATTTTTAAGTTCAGCATTGAACCACTTGTGCATTCGGTTTTTGTGAAACCCTAAAGTAGCTAAAGAGTCCAAAACCCTATAGTTACCCGTGTAAGTTCCATATTTACTCTCAACACCCATGAAGCCTACAATATAGTCCATATCAATACCATACTCATCTTCGGCTCGTTTAAGTGTTTGATAGTAGTTACGTTTAAATTCACGTGCAAGTTGCATGGTCTCTTCATCAAGAACATTCTTTTTGTAACGCTCCCAAGTTCCATTTGTGCTTCCTGCTTTGTATTTTCCAACATAACGTGCTAATGTCTCTTTGTCTAACATTGCATTGCTTAGAACATCTTCCATGTAGGAACGTTTAAAGTGATTTCTTTTAACCATCATATTGATAAATCTTTGAACATTTTTTTTGGCTAAAAAGTCATACGGCACAGGTGGTTTTGGCTCTTTGGCATTGAGGGTAATAGTTGCTAGTAGTATTAAAGTAAGTAGTTTAAAATTTTTCATATTTAATTATATGGAACATAAAATAAATAGTAGGCTAAAGTTTTATAATTAGTTGATAAATAAAGAAAAAAGAGAACAGTTTTAAATAATTTTCATAATCATCTGTATCTACATGGTCACAACTCTAAAACCATCCATCAATAATTTTAAAAAAAGTTCATCTTTTACATCTCTCCACACTTCACTTTTTAAAATTCCAGAATCTATGGTAGCATTCATCCACTCATATAGTTCAGTCTCATTAAATACATTTCTACCATTTTCCATCAATTTATCTTTTGCAATCTCATAAAAGTAGTCAAGAACCTCCTCATCGCTCATATTAATAGCCACTGTAACTCTATTTAGATTTCTAATAATCATCTGTAACTCTACTGAGGATATCACATCTCCATCATAGAAGATAACATTTCCCTCTTCATCACGAATGGTAAATCCTGCAAGGTTCCTCCCCTTAAGAGTACTTATCATATCTGAACTATTTAAATCTTCTTCACTATATACCTTTACTAATTTATGATTATAAACTCTAACATACATAAATAACACCTCCGTAAATCTTTTAAGACCTTAACTATATCTAAAAAAGATAAAAAATATTGTTTTACTCATAAGTAAAAATGATGATAAAGTGTAAAAAAAGATATTTTATATATTATATGGCTATTTTTTAGTTTAAAATTATAAATTTTATAAGATTTTATGATATACTTTGTAAATTAATTAAAAAGGAACAGAATGAAACAAATTCTTAAATATTCAACAATCGCGGTAACACTACTTATGTTAACAACAACTTCACAGGCTAATGAAACAAAGGAGGTGGATGTAACGAAAAAAGAGACAGCTACAAAAGTAGAAAAAAAAGAGGCTCATGAAGCTCATGCTCATAAACATTGGGGATACATGGGAGACGTTTCACCAAAACATTGGAGCGAAGTTAAAAAAGAGTTCAATATGTGTTCAGAGGGAAAACAACAATCTCCAATTAATGTTGTTGCAAGTAAAGATATTGAGTTAAAACCTCTTGATTTACAATATAAAACTGGTTCAGAGACTATTATTAACAATGGTCATACAGTACAAGTAAATGTAAAAGATGGAAGTGTACTAAAAATTGATGGTGCAGACTACAAATTGAAACAGTTCCATTTCCATGTACCAAGTGAAAACAATATTAATGGAGAGGCGTACCCATTAGAGGCTCACTTTGTTCATGCTACAGATGATGGTAAATTAGCTGTTGTGGCTGTTATGTTTGAAGAGGGTGAAGAGAATCCTGTATTAGCTAAAGCTTGGAAAAAACTTCCATCTCTAAAAGTTGGAGAGGCTACAAAATGTGGTTTAACAACTGAAGAGGTTCAAGCACTTATGCCTAAAAATAAAGATTATTATAAATTTAATGGTTCATTAACTACTCCTCCATGTAGTGAAGGTGTTAAATGGCATGTTTACAAAAATGCATTAACTGCTTCAAAAGAGCAGATAAATACTTTCTTTAATCTATTCAGTTTTCCAAACAATAGACCAGTTCAAGATACAAATAATAGAGAAATAGACGAATAATAGAAATCTCCCTTTTTGGGGAGAACTTATATCCTTTTAACACCCAACTAGAAAAAAATCCTACCAAAAAATTAAAATATAATTTTAAACTATAAAAACTAGTAGTAAAATAGATAAAAAAGTTATAAGTTGATTGATGAATTTTACATTTGAAACACCCTACATATTACTTCTAATATCTCTAACTCCATGCTTTTTTCTATGTAAACGCTACAATAGAGTATTTTATTTTCCTAAAATAGAGTGGATTTCAAAAGAGAGACCTCTACTATCTTTTGAACCTTGGCTAAAGGTGTTACTTTTTAGCTTAATGGTTATCGCTTTAGCAAAACCAATTAAATATAATAACTCATCAAATTTTAACAAAAAAGGTAGAGACCTCATCTTAGCTCTTGATGCTAGTGGTTCTATGGCACAGAGTGGATTTGACGGAAAAGATAGATTTAGAACTAAATATGATGCTCTATTGAAACTATCAGAAAGTTTTATTAAGAGTCGTAATGATGATAATATGGGATTGGTTATATTTGGTACATTTGCCTATACAGCATCTCCTTTAACTTATGATTTAGAAGCATTAAACTATCTATTACAGTTAACAGATGTATCTATTGCAGGAGAGTCAACAGCCATAGGAGATGCAATTATGCAATCCATAGATACACTAAAGTTTGGAGAGGCAAAAGAGAGAGTTATTGTTTTAATAAGTGACGGCTATCATAACGCAGGTAGATACTCTCCTCAACAGGCTGTAAAAAAAGCAAAAGAGTTAAACATTAAAATATATACCATAGGAGTTGGAAAAAAGAGTGATTATGATGTAGCTATGTTAGAGAAGATTGCAAAAGAGACAGGAGCAAAAAGCTTTTCAGCAAAATCAAAAGAGGAGTTAAAGATGGTATACAGAGAGATAGAGAAGTTAGAGCCTAGTCCAATAAGAAGTGAAAACTATCTAAATAAAAAACTTCTCACTACTCCTATTTTATCTCTCATATCTCTTCTTCTAGCTATTTGGTTACTAATCCATAGAGGAGAGAGAAGATGACTATTCTATATCCTATATTTTTATGGTTTCTTATCCCACTATTTCTACTTTTAAAAAGAGAGAGTAGCATAGTTTTCAAGAGTCATATAGTCATATTAATAGCTATTGTCTCTGCTCTATCAAGACCTGTAATTGATAATGGAGCAATAGAAGAGAGTATTGAATCAAAAAATATTATCATAGCCCTTGATGCATCTTACTCAATGATGGCAACAGATATAGAACCAAATCGTTACGAATTCGCAAAAGAGACAATAGAGTTTTTTTTGAAAAATAATCCAAAGACAACAATTACCCTTATTGCATTTACTCAAAATCCTCTTCTACTATCTCCACCAACTACTGACCATCAACTAATTATGGTTGCACTAAAAACACTAAATCCTAAATATATATTGACAAAAGGAACATCTCTAACAAATCTTTTTAAAAGAGTCTCTACACTAAAGACTCCTCATAAAAATCTACTACTTATCTCTGATGGTGGAGAGGAGTTAAATCTAGCAGAAATAAGAGAACAACTCAATGATAATAGTATCAATCTATCTATTTTAGGAGTAGGAACAGTTAAAGGAACAACAATTAAAAAAGATGATGGAGAGATAGTTAAAGATAAAAATGGAGATTTAGTCATAACGTCACTAAACCCTATCTTGAAAGAGTTAACAAGGAGATATATTGAAACATCATCAACTCCAAAAGAGACAGCAGAGGGCTTAGAGAAGATATTGGATATAGATAATAGAGAGAGATTAAAAAAACTTCAACACAACTACAAAGAGCTATATCAATATCCTCTCTTTTTTGCACTGATTCTATTTTTTACTCTTCATACTAAATTTATTAAGTATCTATTTATCATCTTAAGCCTATTTGGCATATCTGCACAAGCATCAATATTGGATAACTACTATCTATCAAAAGGCTACAATAGCTATAAAAATAGAGAGTATAAAAAGGCTCAAATCCAACTAGAGAAGATAGAAATCAAATCACTAGAGAGTGTTACTACTCTTGCAAATAGTAACTATCAACTAGGAGAATATAAAGAGGCAATTAAACTATATAAATCCATCTCCTCAACATCAATAGATGTAAAAAGAAGTCTATATTACAATATTGCAAATTGCTATGCTAAGTTAAAAGAGTATGCTAATGCAAGAGAGTATTATGTTAAAGTTTTACAACTAGGAGTTGATGATGATGCCCTATATAATCTCAAACTTATTATCTTCAAAGATGAGAAAAAAGAGTTGATTTCAGCCATATCAAAACCAAAATCAGAGGCTAATAAAGGTGGTGAAGATAAAAAAGATTCAAAAGAGAAGAGAAGTAAAAAGGGAGACTCCTCTACATCTGGTTCATCAACATCAGGAGTAGACTCACAGAAAAAATTGAAAAAAAAAGAGGAGAAAGAGAAGAGTCTCTTAGAGTCAAAAGAGGATAAAAATCAAAATCCAATAAGCTCAAAAGCTTATCAGTTAATAAACAAAGGATATATATATGAAACTAAACCTTGGTAGTCTAATACTCTTTCTGCTCTCTACACTGCTATGTGGGGAAGATTTTAGCCACAACTTTACATTAAATAATAGTACTCCATATCTACAAGAGCCTATATTGTTAAAACTAGAGTTAAAACAGACAAATCATAAGATAGTTCTACTATTTAATTTTGATTTAGAGAAGAGTGAGGATTATAGCTTTCAAAGGGTAGATAGAAAAAAAGAGGGAAAAAATCACTTTGCATATAGAGAGTATACATATCTTATCTATCCATTAAAAACAGGAAAAGTTAAACTAAACTTTAAACTAAAAAAGAGAGTAACAACAGATGATAGTATTCTATATAGCTACTCTGGAGACCGTGATAATGTAAAAGGTTTAGTAGAGGTTGATAGTGACATAGCTCTTGAACCAATAACTATTGATGTAAAGCCTCTACCAAAAGGTGTAGAGATGGTAGGAGATTTTAAACTCGATTTTAAATTTAAAACCCATAAAACAGAAGCATATAGAGCTATACCCTTTAAATTAACACTAAAAGGGGATGGATACCCTCCTAAATTAAAAAATATTCTAATTTCAGATAGTAATATTAGCATATTTAAAGAAGAGCCAATTATCAAATCTACATCATCTCTAAAAGGAACAGAGAGTACCTCTATATACTCAATGGCAATATCTAATGATAAGAGCTTTTTGCTAAAAAAAAGAGAGATAAAGGGGTTTAACCCTAAAACAGATAAAACCTATACTCTATCTATCCCTGAACAAAACTTTACTGTTGAGAAGATAGAAATAGATAAACTAATCGACAAAGAGGACTCACCAAAATCAGCAAAGATGGAGTTATCTTGGATTAATGATTTTCTATCATATATATTAATCTTTATAGCAGGATATCTAACAGCTCTTACAGTGAAGTGGCAAGATAAATCAAAATCAACAAAAGAGGATAGACCTCTGCACAATAGGATTAAAAATAGTAAAAATGCAAGAGAGTTACTACAGATACTAATATCAGAAGATAACTCAACTAGATTTAGTAGAGCAATTGAAGAGTTAGAAGATATTCTATATAATGGAAGTAGAAAAGATTTTAAAGATATAAAAATGGAACTAGAAAAGGAGATGAATTGAACAGAAAGATAGATAGATTAAAAAGTGAGCTAAGAAAAGGGGTTATTGGTCAAGAGGAGATGATAGAGTCTCTTATTATTGGTCTACTTTGTGAGGGACATATATTGATAGAGGGTGTACCTGGATTAGCAAAAACTACAACCATCAATGCTATCTCTAAAACCTTAGGACTAGAGACAAAGAGGATTCAATTTACCCCAGACCTACTACCATCAGACATTATTGGAGCAGAGATATATAATCCAAAAGAGCATAGCTTTAGCATCAAAAAGGGTGCAATATTTACAAACCTACTACTTGCAGATGAGATAAATAGGGCCCCTGCTAAAGTTCAATCTGCTCTTCTTGAAGTCATGCAAGAGCGTCAAGTAACTATTGGAGATAGCTCTTTTAAAATTGACTCTCCATTTTTAGTTATGGCAACTCAAAATCCAATAGAACAAGAGGGAATATATCCTCTACCAGAGGCACAACTTGACCGTTTTATGATGAAGATATTGGTTACACATAACTCCATAGATGAGGAGTTAGAGATTATGAGAAAGGGTGCAAAAAAGAGTTTTGAACCAATCAACAGAGTCCTAAATATAGAAGATTTGGAGGAGCTAAAAAGAGAGATTGACAATATCCACATTGATGATGAGATAGAGCGTTATATGATAAATCTTATAACAGCCACAAGAGAACCTAATGAAGATATTATGTATGGAGCAAGTCCAAGAGCATCTATTGATTTACATAGAGCTAGTAGAGCTAAAGCTTTTTTAAGAGGAAAAAGCTTTGTAACTCCTGCTGATATTGGATATGTTATTCACAATATTTTACGCCATAGAGTCGTACTCTCCTATGAGGCTAGAGCAAAAGGGATTACTACAGATACAATAATCTCTAAAATAGTTGAAACTCTACCAATACCATGAGTTATGAACTAAAAAGATTACAAATAAAAGCCAAACAGAGCATATATACACTTCTATCTGGAGATAATCTATCTAAACTTCATGGAGAGGGGTATGATTTTTCAGAGCTAAGAGAGTATCAAATTGGAGATGATATTCGTAAGATAAACTGGACAATATCTGCTAAATTGGGCAAACCTTATGTAAAAGAGTTACATGCAAATAGAGAGCTATCTATTGTAGTTGCTACACTAATGGACGGTTCACTCTATTTTGGAGATGGAAATGAGAAGCAAAAGAAGCTAACTGAAGTAGCAACCACACTAGCCTATGCTACTCAACACCAAAACGACCTTTTAAAAGGGTTCTCTTTCTACAAAACAGACACCTATGAAACTCCACCAACTAAACATCTATTTCATGTTGAGGAGTTCTCAAAACAGATGTTTGAAGCTAGGCTACTAAATCAAAAGCTCAATTACAAAAAGTCCTTAGAGACTCTATTTAAAAAAACATATAAACCCTCTCTACTATTTGTTATTAGTGACTTTTTAGAGGAGGTAGATTTATCTCTATTGAGTCAAAAACATGAGGTAATAGCTATTATAATCCGAGATAGAGAAGAGGAGAATCCAAATATATTAGGAGAAGTTACTCTACGTTCTCCTATTTCTAAAATAAGATTTGATACCTTTCTTGGAAAAAAGAGCATACAGAAATATAGAAAAAGAGTTATGGAACATGATAGAAGATTACAAGAGCATTTTTCAACTTATAATATAAGATATATTAAAGTTTTTACGGATGAAGATGTAGTAAGTAGATTGGTAGAGCTTTTTTAACATGGAAACTAATTCCATATTAAAAGTTGACTATGAACAGTGAAGTGTTGGTGCTTCTGTAGTAGAGTTTGACTCTCTACCTAAATCTTCCAATCCACCTTGAATACATCCAACAACAGGCTTAGAAGATGCCTCAATAATTGGTTTTCCATCTGCACCCCAAGTAACTTTAGCTCCATTTGCTGATACAGCTACTAACACTAAAATAGTCAATGCTTTAAAAAATTTCATTTGAATCCTTTGTTTAAAAATTAGTAAAGGGAGTATAGTGTCAAAATGTGTCATAAAAATGAAAATTATAACTTCTTCTTAAAAAAATTATAAATTTTATATTTTTTTCTTATTTTTTACACTATTTTATGATTCATTTAGTTACACTCTAAACATATTATGTTTTATTTTATTAAAACCTAAAACTCATCAAACTCTTTATCCATCTTCTCCTCTTCATAGGCTTCGAACTCTGCTTGACTCATCATCATTATGTTGATTTTTTGTGCTAAAAATGTTTTACTCTCTATTTTAGTAAAATAACCATATAGTCCAAATCCTAAAGCCAAAACAACAACAGATACAATAATCTTTTGAGCTAAATTGAAAGTTTGGATAGGCTCTTTAGCTCTAATCTCACAAATACCACCAGGACAATGGGTTACAGGGTCTTTTTTGAATATTCCAAAGATTTTACAACCTACACAGATGGAGAAAGCTGACTCTAAAAAGAGTAGAACTAAACATAAAACACAGACTAAAACTTTCATGGGATTATGTTGAAAGTTTATAACCAATAGATAGAACATTGGAATAGCTAGAAGTAGTCCAATTCCCCAAGCAAAACGTTTTTGTGTTGCTCCAACATACTCTGGTCTCTGATTTTGAACAAAAAAACGACCAAGTAGTAGAGATGGAGAGTATCGTGGTTGTATGAC
>CAMZNQ010000227.1 GCA_947313765.1 uncultured Sulfurovum sp. | reverse complement strand
AGTCATAAATAGAGGTAAAAAACGGACAGAGGTTGTAACAGCAAACAGTAAGATACAAGCTATGAGAGTAGCTAAACAGAAATTTCCTAAAGAGAGAGTTCAAAAGGCAATTGAAACATCAGCCCCAAGTGGTGCTAAACTTGATGAGATTATAAATGGTATAAAGAAATCATTTGAACCTAAAATTCAGTTAAATAATAAAATATCAGCCATTAGACAGATAGCTGTAATGACAGATGCAGGTATCTCTATTCATGATGCCATTACAGAGGTAGCTGTGAATACAGAGAATCCAAAATTAAAAAATATATATCAAACTATGGGAAATGATATTAACTCTGGAAAATCAATTGCAGACTCTATTGAACCATATAAAGAGGAGTTTGGGCATGTAGCAATAGCAATGACTAATCTAGGTGAGAAGACAGGAAATATATCAGGCTCTTACCATAAGTTAGCAGATATTTTAGAGAGCATTCGGGACAATATTAAAAAATTCAAAAAAGCTATTCGTACACCACTCATAACCTTTGCAGCTATGGGTGTGGCATTTACCATTTTGATTATGGTTGTTGTTCCAAAATTTAAAGAGATGTTTGAGAGATTTGATTCAGCTCTTCCCATGCCTACACAAGTATTACTATTTTTAGAACATATCTTAAATAATTATGGACTATATATCTTAGGTGGTTTGATTCTACTTGTATATAGTCTTCTTCACTACTATAAAAATGATGAATCGTTTAAATATAAGGTAGATAAAATTTTAGTACATCCAAAGTTCTATCTCATTCATAAGGTTATTTTCTTCTCCTCTATGCATCAATATACACTAGTATTTGGAGAGTTAGTAAAGTCTGGTATCCCTGTATCTGAAGCTTTAGATACAGCTGTTGGTATGGTAACAAACTCATATATCAAAGAGAAGCTTTTAACTGTAAATGCAAATATTAGTAGAGGTGTATCTCTATCTGATGCATTTGAACAGACAGAGCTTTTTGAAAACATGTTGCTTCAAATGATTAGAGCAGGAGAGCAGGGTGGTCAGCTTGATGCAATGTTAGAGAAAGTAACAGACTATTATGATGCACGTTTTCAAGACCTTATTGATAATCTTGCTGCATATATTGAACCTATTATGTTGTTCTTTATTGCTGGTCTAGTTCTTTTGATGGCACTAGGTATATTTATGCCAATGTGGGATTTAGGAAAAGCTGTTAAGTAGTCGAAAAGATTCGATTACTTAATCTTTTATTGGTTTTCATCCCCTATTTAGCACTTTTTGACTAAAATAACGCAGAAAAATCTCCCACAAACTAGGAATATTAATGTCAAAACCATTAGAAAATTTAGATGAGGTATTAAAAAACCACAAACTTAGCCAATTAGAGTATGAACATATATTAGAGATATTAGATGGTAGACATCCAAACATAGTTGAACTTGGTATCTTCTCTGCAATGTGGTCAGAACACTGCTCATATAAATCTAGTAAAAAGTATCTTAATGGTTTCCCTACTAAAGCTCCATGTGTCATTCAAGGGCCAGGAGAGAATGCTGGTGTTATTGATATTGGTGGTGGAATGGCTGCTGTTTTTAAAATGGAGTCACATAACCACCCAAGTTTTATTGAACCTTATCAAGGTGCAGCTACAGGTGTTGGTGGAATTTTAAGAGA
>CAMZNQ010000226.1 GCA_947313765.1 uncultured Sulfurovum sp. | reverse complement strand
CTCGTATTGTTCGGGGCTGAAGCCTCCGATTCCGAAAGTAAAAATGGCATATTAGGAACCGATGGCTTTAGCCTCGTATTGTTCGGGACTAAAGTTGCCGATTCCGTAAGCAAAAATAACATATTAGGAACTGACGGCTTTAGCCTCATTAATATTAAAAAATAGAAGGTAATTTATGACAAGTAAGCAACTCTACATGCACCAAGCCCTAAAAAAAGCGTGGAAGTATCAATTAAGAACTTACCCAAACCCTGCTGTGGGGTGTTTGATTCTCTATCATAACGAAATAGTAGCCCTAGAAGCCCACCAAAAAGCAGGAACATCTCATGCAGAGGTTTTGGCATTTATTTCGGCTTATGAAAATATAAGTCAAACTAAGATAGATTTTGATAGGTTCGATGCCCAAAAGGCTCATGATTTTCTATTGAGTTTAGAGGAGGACTTTTTTGCCGATTGTGTGGTTTATGTAACCCTTGAACCCTGTTCTCATGTAGGAAAAACACCCTCTTGTGCCTCTTTGGTGGCTCATTTAAAACCTAAAAAAGTCATCATTGCGACACTTGACCCCATAAAGGGGCATGATGGAGGCGTAAAACAACTTGAAGAGCAAGGAGTAGAGGTTGAAGTAGGGGTTTGTCAAAAAGAGGCGTTAGAGCTTTTAGAGCCATTTCTTATTTGGCAAAAGAGAGCCTTTGTTCTTTTTAAGATAGCCCAAACATCAAACGGAAAGATTGGTGGAGGCTATTTGAGTTCTAAAGAGTCACTTACCCATGTGCATCAACTCCGTGCTGTTTGTTCTAAGATGATAATTGGAGGAGAGACCGTAAGAGTCGATAGACCCACTTTAGATTGCAGATTTACAGGTGATAATGCTCCAGATATTATTATCTACTCTAAAAGAGATGATTTTAAGAGAACCATTCCTCTTTTTAAAGTTAAAAATCGAGAGGTTAAAGTCTTAGATAAGTTAGATTTCTCTAAACCCTCATTTATTTTAATTGAGGGTGGCGAGGGAATGTTAAATGCCTTAAAAGAAGACATTGATTGGTTGTTGCAGTATCAAACTCCTAAACTCTCTGCTCATAGCTCCCCTTATAATATTGACTTAGATTTGAAGTTTCTCTTTCAAGAGCGAAAGGGAATTGATTTGATGTTATGGAGCAGAGTTAATTGATACTCCTATTTTCAGTGAAGTATTTATATCTGCATTGGCAGAATACCAACAAGAAGTACATACAAACTTTTTTTGTATTTTTCTATTCTCTTTTGAGATATGACCACACTCATTAGAAGTTTGAGAAGTGAATTTAGGGTCAACTTTGATAAGTTGTCCACCTCTCTATTCTTTTAATTTATTGGCTTTTATTGAATGATAAGTTCTATCTGTAAGCCTTTTGGTTGCCAAATCACAAAAATAAGTGTAATAATAAATATTATACTAGCGAGTAGCAACAACGCACCCCTTTATTAATTTTGGAGACTCTAAGCCCAAATAGCTAATCTCCTCTAAGATAGATTGTCTAAATTTATCAAGAGGAGTTCTGATGCTATAATAAGCCCATCTTCCTCTCCTCTCTACCTTTAAAAAACCTGCATCTTTTAGTATCTTTAGGTGTCTTGATATTCGTGATTGAATCATCTTAAAAGAGTTTTCTATGTCACAAACACAAACTTCACTATTTAGAGCTATAAAGTTTAAGATTTTAATACGAGTTTCATCATTTACAGCAGATACTGTTTTTAAAAAAATATCCACTCTATTCCTTATTTAGCACTTTTGATTTAGCTAAAGCTTTTTCTATCTCCTCTTTTGCAATATCTCCTGAAAGTTTTAACTCTACATTCCCATCTTTACCCTCTACTTGCATATTGGTAATCTTCTTTTTTGTCTCATCACTCATACACTCACAAGCACCTGTTGAACAGTTCTCTACCATCTTTATAATCTGCTGTTTTACCAC
>CAMZNQ010000225.1 GCA_947313765.1 uncultured Sulfurovum sp. | reverse complement strand
GATGATGATATTGATTTGTCTATGCCTGTTGAGGATTATCGAAAATTTAGAGATATAGCCCAAAATGAGTTGTCTGATAATATATTTTTACAGACAACTCAAACAGATAAAGGTTTTAAGTTTGACTATATGAAACTACGCTCAAATAGGGCAAAAATTGTAGAGTTTCATGAGAAAGATAGAGAGGTAGATTATCATCAAGGGGTGTTTGTAGATATTTTTCCTATGCTAACACTTCCTAATAGTCCATTTTACAAATCTTTTTATGATGACTCTTTTAAATTGGTTAGAGATGTATCGGCAATTAGCCTTCATACTCCAAATGGCAAAGATTATCCAAAGGTTAGAAAAGCGTTACTTCAAGCCGTTAATGAGATGCATCAAGGTTGGGATAAAAAAGATTTAAAGGTAATATACTCTGCCAAAATGCCTGATGTCTCTGCATGGTTTGATATGGATGAGGTTTTCCCTCTATCTAAAATAGAGTTTGAAGGGTTAGCGTTCTATGCACCTAAAAATCCAAATCATTATCTATCTTCTATCTACTCTTTTAATTTTATGGAGTTGCCTCCAACAGATAAACGAACTATTCATGCTCATAGTATTGAATTACTGAAATAAAAAAGAATATTTTCACACAAACTTAGATATAATCTCCTTAAAAAGGATTAAAATTATGAATATTAACGCTTTACGTTTTTTAAGTTTGGGTTTAGGTATTTTACTTCTATTTCATGGTATGGATAAAGTTATGCATGGTGTAGATTATATTGAAAAGATGTTAGTGGCATCAAAAGTTCCATATAGTCAATATGTTAAGTATGGTGTATATGTTGGAGAAGTTTTAGCTCCAGTTCTATTGATATTTGGTAAATATATACGTCTCTCTGGTGCTATTGTTGCTTTTAATATGGCTATTGCTATCTATTTGGTTAGTAGAGATACTATATTCTCTTTGGGAGAGCATGGGGCATGGAGTATTGAACTTCCAATGTTATACCTTATTGGAGGATTGACACTTGCACTATGGAAAATAGATAAAAAAAGTTCTAAATAGTAGGTGTTTATAAAAAAGGGTTTTTATGAATATAAATATATTTAATTATATAATAATTTTCTCATTTTTAATGGGTGGTGTATTATTGGAGGCAAAGAGTCCAAAAGATTCTAATATTGACTCTATATATCAGAGTAGTTATAGCTCTATTGCTCCAAAAGATTGTCAAACTTTAGAGAGTGATAATCTAGGTAGTATTGAGGAGTGTGAATCGTTTGATGGTATGAAAGTTGTTGTGATAGAGGGGGATATAAAACAGACTATTGTATTATCACGAGATAATAGACGATATGAGTTAGACTTTGGTTCTCTTGTTTCACAAGGATATATCTCATTACATTCCGATTTAGAGTGGATATATAGATATGAAGATTTTAATAATCCAATATCTATGATTCTTAGATTAAAAGTTAATGATAATTCTGGAGATAAGGAGACTACAACACCTTATGCTTTAGTTAGTAAGATTACAGAAAAAGATATTTGTGTTGTCTCTAAGATTAAAATAGAAAATAAAATTAGTAATGAATTTATTCATAAAATAGCTGAAAAGTCAAATGAAATGCCTTGTCTATCTTTGAAAAAATAGTTTTTTTTAAGTAAATAAAAATAATTTAAAGATTATACTACCTTTAAATAATAAATTTATGGAGTTAGTAATGAATAAAAATTTAATATTAATAGTATCTATTTTAGCTTTTGTTGGATGTGGCTCATCTAGTAGTGAAAAGAAAATTGATATTGTAGATTATCTTTCAAGAACAAGTATGACAAAAGATTTTACACATATTATTACTGTAGATGGACATACAAAAAATAGTACTTATGTAGATGATGTTACTGTTAGACCAAATCTAATTACTATTAAAAAAGATGATATTCTTAGTAGGAGTATGACTATTATTGATGATAAAGTAACTATAAAGTATTTTGACTCAAATAGTACTAAAATTCTAAAAAGATATATTAATAAGGGCGATAAGGTCTCTAATTATATAAAAGAGAGTAAAAGAGAGATTTTAAAAATTGGTACACAAAAAGTTGGTGTTCGAGATACTAATATTAGTGAAAATTGTACTATTGATGGTTTTATTGATAATTATAAGCAATTTTATTTGGAATATACAAATTATGATGATAAACATAATATTATGAAAATAAAATGTATAACTAAAACAGTTGTAGATACTAGAGTTGAAAAAGAGTATATAGATTCTGTCTCCTATACAAATGGTATTGTTGAGTCTAAAGATGATATATCATATATCTATCTACAAAAAGATTTAGGAGTTATTGCTGAAATAAATGATGACTGTTTAGCCTCTAAATCTCCTAATGTTATTGATGATACACTTGACTCTAAAAACTGTTTGGGCGAATATTACGAATATAATCTATATCAACCTCAATATTAATATCAACTTTTTAAATATATTCTTTAGGTAAAATACACCTAAAGGATAAGATATGAAAAAAATAGTATTTTTACTACTATATATAATATTTGCAAAAGAGCTTTTTGCTAAAAACTCTTGTATTGTTTGTCATGATGGAATTGAGCATATTCGAGATAATAGTTCTAAAATGATGAAAGAGATTTTGGAAGTGGCAAAAAGAGCAGGAGCAAAAGGAAATGATTGTGTAGTTTGTCATGGTGGAAATCCAAATGTAGATGATAAAAACCTTTCACATTCAGGAACGTTAGATTATTTTAAAAACCATAAAGGTCCAAAAGATTTCTATCCCTCTCCTACAAGTCAATGGATAAATATCAATACTTGTGGAATGTGTCACATGGAGCAGGTAAAATCTCAATGGAATTCACTTATGAATACTGAAGCAGGAAAGATTCATGGTGCATTGTGGTCATTTGGTAAATCTGATGGATATAACCATTGGGAGTCAAACTATGATTCTAACAATACTCATAAACGGTTGGGAACTAAAACCTACCAAAAGTATATGGAGGAGTTATCTTCAAAAGAGCCACAAGCTTTTCCTAAAAAATCAACAAAATTACCAAAAGCACCAACAGCCCAAGAGGTAGAGAAAGACCCACTACTCTCTGTATATACCTATTTACGTCAAGAGTGCTTACGTTGTCACACGGGTGGAAAAGGTAGAAGTAGAAGAGGAGATTATCGTGGAATGGGGTGTGCCTCTTGTCATGTTCCTTACTCTAATGATGGTTTCTATGAGGGAAATGACAGTAAGATACCTCACAATAAACATGGACATCTTTTAACTCATCAGATTCAATCTTCACGAAAAGTAAAAGTAAATATTCATGGAGTAGACTACTCAGGAATCCCAGTAGAGACATGTACTACCTGTCATAATCGAGGTAAAAGGATAGGGGTTTCATATCAAGGTTTAATGGAGACGGAGTATCAGAGTAGTTTTGATAGTGAGGGGAATGGACAACCTAAGCTTCACACTAAACGTTATCTTCACTTAACAGAAGATATACACTATAAAAAAGGTATGTTGTGTCAAGATTGTCACACCTCAAATGATATGCATGGTGATCGTTTTATGACAGGTGCAAATCTTGGAGCTGTTGAGATAGAGTGTCAAGATTGTCATGGAACTACTAAGAGCTACCCTTGGGAGTTACCTCTTGGTTACTCTGATGAATTTGCCTTGAAACCAAAAGAGGGAAAGGCTAGAGGAACGGTTAAAACTTTAGCAGAATATCTGAAAAAAGGTGCTATCCCACAAGATAAAGGAGATGGTTTTTTACTCTCAGCTAGAGGAAATCCAATGACTAAAGTTGTTCGTCATGGCAATAAGATTATGATGCATTTAGCTTCAGGTAAAGATATTGAACTTACACCTCTTAAAAAACTAAAAGAGGATAAAAAACTCTCTAAAAAGGCTTTAGTATCTATGGATAAGATAGAGGCTCATACCAATAAGCTAGAGTGTTATACTTGTCATGCTACTTGGGCTCCTCAATGTTATGGTTGTCATGTTAAGATAGACTACTCTAATGGAAAACAGAATCCTGATTATCTATCTGCCTCTCATGCTCATGATATTCATGGTCAAACAGGAGAGAGAAATCTTAAAGAGTTTTTAGTAGATGGTAAAGTAACAGAGACAAGAAGTTACTTGCGTTGGGAAAATCCAGCTCTAAGTGTTAATGGAGAGGGACGTGTCTCGCCTACTATCCCAGGTTGTCAAACAACCATTACAGTCATAGGAAAAGATGGAAAAGCACTTTTACAAAACCATATTGTAAAAATTCCAAATGTAGAGGGTGCAGGAGATGATGGGCAGAATGCAATTACTATGTCACAAGTAAATCCTCATACCATATCTAAAAAATCAAGAAGTTGTGAGAGTTGCCATACTTCTAAAAAGGCTATTGGTATGGGAATTAATGGTGGTAAATATTTTTCAGACCAAACTAAAACTCTAGTAGTTGATTTAATGACAGCAGATAGAAAAATTCTGCCTAAGAGAGTAGATGAACAGATACCTGCAATTAAAAATCTTAAACATGATTACTCTGTTATGATAGATGAGAATGGAACACAAGTTCAAACTGTTGATAACCATTGGAGATTGGCTAATCCTTTGAGTGCCAAACAGCGTTCTAAACTTGATAGGGAAGGAGCTTGTTACTCTTGTCATAAAACTATTCCAGATGGCGATTTGGCTATTTCAGCCATGAATCATATAGCTAACATGGCAGGGGTTGAGATAGATAAAGAGACGCATAATGGTATCTTAAATAAGATAGTTAAAATGTCTGCTTGGGTACAGATTGGGTTACCTCTTATATTTGTATTGATTTTTATATTTTGGTTTTTCAATAAAAAAAGATAGTTGATAATAGTCTGATAATACTCATATAGTAAACTGTCAATATTAAAATAAATAAGGATAAAAATTATGCAAGAGATACAAAATATAGAATTAGAGATGCGTGAACACTATGTAGATAGTGATGTTACAGAGAGTATTGTTCGTTATGTAAATGCTCATGGGTTTAATCCAGATGATGTTGATATGATATTGTTAGGGTTAGGATATGATGAGATATTTAAAGAGCTTGATGAATCATATAAAAAGGTTTCATAATTAAATTAGCTCTTCTCCATTTTCAGCCAAACCTTACTTGGCTGGAACATCAAACATCTATTTCTAGTCTAACTACCACAACTGATACTATTTTTAAGTTAGATATTCTTTTTTTACTCTTATATTTAATATAATTACACAATTAACAACAATTTTATGCTACAATAAGATTGTAGAGATAGCTCTATTATGTATTTAATAAATTTTAAAAGGAATAAATTATGAGATTAAAATACTTATTACTAACTATACTATTATTGATTCCCATTTTATCTTTTGGAGAGACAATTAAGAAAAGTGATTTAACACAGAGTGGTAGCTTAAATAGTGATTCAATGGATATTAGTAGTTTGATTGAAAAAGCAAAAAGTGCTTCAGATGAAGAGAGAATAGAGATAGAAAAGCTTATTAAAAAGAAGATAGCACAATCACATAGAGATAAAAACTCTTGATAAAAGATAAGTAGAGGTTAAAAATTGATAAAAATATTACTATTAGAAGATGACATTACTTTAAGTAAAACGCTTGAAGAATTATTAGCACAACATGATTTTGAGGTAGATAGTATAGAGAGTGCAGAAGATGCATTAGATAAAACTTTCTATAATAACTATGACGTTTATCTATTTGATATTAATTTACCAGATATGAATGGAATTGAACTTCTTAAAAGCCTTAAAGAGGCAGATGACAATACACCAACTATCTTTATCTCTGCAAATCAAGATATTGAGACCATAGCAAAAGGTTTTGAAGTTGGTGCAGAAGATTATATTAAAAAACCGTTTATGCCTGAAGAGTTATTGATTAGGCTTAACGCAAAATTATCTAAAGATATGCTAATTACGGTAAATGATATTAAATATAATATACTATCAGGAGATATATTTAAAGAGGATAAAAAAATCTATTTGAGTTATTCAAAATTTAAATTGATAGATGCACTTTTTAAAAATATAGATAGAGTTGTCTCAAAAGATGATTTGCTATATGAGACAGAGTTTCATAGTGAAAATGCATTAAGAGTTGCAATTGTGAAGTTAAAAAAACAACTTAATATTGACATAAAAAATATTAGAGGTGTAGGTTATACTATTGAATCAAATTGAAATTAATGGATTTCTTAGAATATTTATACCTTTTTTTATACTATTAGAGCTACTTACATCAATTATATTCTATAAAGAGTATAAGAATGAAGTTGAAAATTTAGAAAAATCAATCTCTTACAATATGGATATCTGTAATTATAATATGGATGATAATATATATGCTTGTTCTGATTATAAGATAGAGTTTTTTAATGAGAATAAAGATATTTTCACAGATAGTTTTTTAAAAAAAGAGGGTAAAAATAGAGATATTTTATATAGGGAGAATAATCTATTTTACAAATACTATTCTATTCCCAAATACAATCTATATCTCAAGATAAGTTATGATGTCTCTAGCTACAAGGAGAAGATAGAAACTTGTAAAGATAATCGAATTAAAGAGATTAGTATGGCAACTTTAGGAGTTTTACTCTTTACTCTATTTTTTTCATTTTACTCTTTGTACCCATTAAATCAAGCTTTTAAACTTACACAAGAGTTTATAAAAGATATTCTTCATGATTTCAATACACCTATTAGCTCTCTTCTATTGAATGTTAAAACATTACCAAAGACAAAAGATAGTTACGATAAGATTCATAGAATTGAACACTCTTTGGATACTATCTTATCTCTACAAGATAATCTTAGAAATTATCTAAAAGAGCATCCAAAACAGAATGAAGAGTTTGACCTATTAGATTTGGTTTATGAGCGTGTTGAAC
The DNA here is from genome assembly GCA_947313765.1 of uncultured Sulfurovum sp. Lineage (GTDB taxonomy): Bacteria > Campylobacterota > Campylobacteria > Campylobacterales > Sulfurovaceae > UBA1140. Next base: position 8,249 of record CAMZNQ010000225.1, on the reverse strand, counting down.
CATTGGAAAATCTATATCCAAAGCTTAACTTTTTGATAGAGGGTAAGAGTATACGTATCTATACTCATAAGGCATCAATTAGTAGGATTTTAGATAATATTTTAGTTAATGCCTCTAAATATAATAAAAAAGATGGAGATGTGATAGTTAAAATTGGAGAAAAGAGTATTACCATATCAGATACAGGTGAGGGAATTAAAAATGCAAAAATAATTTTCAATAGATTCTACAAAGAGCATGAACGAGGATTGGGTATAGGTTTACATATTGTTAAGAAATTATGTAGTGAACTAAAGATAAAAATAGAGGTTCAGAGTAAAGTAGATGAAGGAACAGCTTTTACTCTTATCTTTAGAAAAGATATGATTGTATCTATTTAGTTCGGAGTTTCTATGAATCTCCGTCATTTATGATGGGGTAGTACACCACTCTATTAATAGTTAGATGGTTTTAATAAACTAATTAATCAATTTCCTATTCTCTATAACTTTCAAATCATTAATATTTCTATTATTTTGAAGTTCTTTAAGATTTCCACCACTATTTTTAAGCCGTTTTCCACGCCAATAGTACCCTCCAATTACACCACCAGTTGCACTCATTACTAACAATCCTGCTGTAACCATTTGTGCAAATACAAATAGACCACCAATAGCTAAAACACCTGCAAAAGAAGCACCTACTTTAAAGTTTGCCTTTGCATGAGTCTTTGTAGCCTCGTGAACAATCTCTTTTTGAGCATCTTTCATAGTTTTTATCTTCTCTTTTTCTGCTTTTACTTTTATCTTCTCCTTCTCTTTTGCAAAATTACTTTGAACTTTATATATTGCATCTTTTTTATCTTGTGCAGATAGTGATGTAAACCAAAAAGAGATAATCAAAGAGATAAAAAGCATGGGTATAGTAATTTGTGCTACACTCTGAATAGTAAGTTCATTAGGAGCAAAATATACTAAAGTAGCTGTTGCTAGTTGTGCGAGGATAATACCAAATATAAATTTTAAGAGTTGCAAAGTTTTTACCTTTTTTTTGAGTAAAGTTATTTTATTATTAAATTCCTTAATTTAGAGGGATAATGATAAGTAAAAGTAAATCTTTAAAATACTATTATTCGAACATGAATAAATTAAAAAAAATAGCATAAGTTGATGAATGTATAAAAAAATATCAAAAGCCATAGATAACCCCTCATTTTACAAACTCTTTAGTCTTGCAATAAAGAAGATTTTACATTTTTTTAGGCAACATATTACCTATCAGGCTGTATTAATTTTATCTTTAATCTCCTTTAGTACATCCTATTATGGATTTATCTCATTAGTCTCTGATGGAATGTTATTGACAAAGATACTATTTTTTGCTGTTGTAGGTGTTATTCAGTTAGCATTGGTCTATTCAATATCTCAACTATACCTACAAGAGTTCTTCTCTCGTCATATATTAAGGGCTTTTTTACTTTTAACTACATATCTTCTTTCACTATTTATTAGTGTGCTTTTTAGTTTTAATTTTTACTATAAGATATTTTCAGCCTCTGAATTTTCTCAAAGAAATGTAACTCTTCAACTAGAAGAGGTAAAGAGTAGCTTAGAGGACTCACAGAGTAGTTTTGAGTCTGTCTATAAATCTTTAAAAAAGTTGAGTGACTACTCAATGAGTCAATCTATTCAAGAGAGTACATACGGTGGAACATGTGATGAGACAAAGATTCCAACTCCTGGCCCTAGAAGTGCATTAAGAGAGGCAGAGAGTAAACTATTTCAAAGTCATGTAAGTGCTTTTGATGAGTTGAAAATAAATATTGATGGAGAGATTAAAGTTATCAAAAAGATGATTTTAGAGTTTAATCCTAAAACAGATAATACAGATAAATTAGAAGAGAGGGTAAATAGTAGAATATCCAAGATAAATAGAATGTTGCGAGGAGGAGAGATTTCACTTCTTCCAAAGATTTTAGCTAACCATAATGGTTCTAAAAGAATGCATATGGAGTCTTTAGGTAGAATAATTAGCTGTCCAGATAGTGAGATAAGTCTAAAGATAAATACAATTAATGAAAATTTAAATGCACTCAAACCACTAAAAAGTGTAACCTTTTTTAACTCTAATGACCAACAGCAACTCATAGAGAGAACAATCAATGTACTCTTAGCCATAATACCATTTACAAGTACTCATGTTGTAGCATTAGATAAGGTATCAAGTCCAACAGATGTAACGCAGAGTGATATTAAAGCTATTGGACTTGGCTTCTTGGTAGACTTTTTCATCTTCTTTTTTACTATCTTAGCTAAAGAGCCATATCGTGCTAGATTCTTCACAGATGATAATCTTAGATACTATATACGTTACAACATTCGCCGTGTATTAAAACCTTTTGTATTTGAGAGTCACTTCTCCTACCATTTGATTATTCCAAATGAGAAGAGAAATCATAAGATAGATGAAATTTTAACCAGATTTAAGATGGATAAGATGGTTACTTTAATTGGTAATAATGTGGATTATAATCAGTTACTATTTCTTCATCAAGCTAAGTTAAAAAACTTTGATAAATTTACTTTTACAGTATATAAAGTCGATAAAGAGAAGTATAATGCACTTTTATTATATATAGATGAGATGAATAGTAATGGTTGAACTTTTTTGGAATATTAAACTTAAATTATCAGCAATGTTAAGAGAGGTAAAGTGGAATATCTCAATTAGAAAATATGATTTTCAGAGCATAAAAGAGTCTACTTCAATTATTTTTAATATTTTTGTGATTCACTCAATTATTATTATCTCTGATATAGTTAAATTTTTAAATTTTATAAAAAGTATATTGATTCAAAAATTGATATTTATACCACTAATATTTATGTTATTACTTTTTGCAATATATATCTCTTTTGTAAATGGTCAACCAGATAATCAGTTTTTTAATGAGAAAGTTTTTCCGAAACTCTATTATGATACAGCTATTGATATTCGTGACTCAAAAGATAGATTTGCAGGAACAATCTCAAATCCTCAAAGTACAACCCACAACCCATCACTATTTGTAGATAGTGTACCTACTCTATTTTGGTCTCTACTTAAAGAGAAGTATGACCCAAAGTTAAATTTTGAGAATAATGTAACATCATTCTATCAAGCAATATTAAGTAGCACTTCATACTATAATGGAATAGATATTCTAGCACCATTAACAGAGAGCAAACGAATAGTAACCCATCTAATTAGAGAGTATAATTTAGATTTAAAGCCAACATCTACACTAACTCAACAACTCATAAATATTTTTATTAAAAAGTATCCTTTTAATCATTCCACAAATAATATAGAGCGTCTAAAACTAGCAAAAACATTTTTTCATGAGTTAAAAGCCAATAATGGAGCAAATTTTAAAGCATGGCTATTGTCTCACAAATATTTTTTTATTGTTAACGGCAAAGGTTATGGGTTTAAAGATTGTGCTGAGATTTTTTTTGGAAAAGATGTAGATGAACTATCTAATGCACAAGAGGCTATTCTTGTTGCAATGTATGATAGACCATACAATTTAAATCAATCAATAAAAGAGCAGAAAAAGAGTTGGGATATTATTAAAAAGAGTGCAATAGATATTGTAAATAGCTCAAAGGTAGTTAAAAAGCACTATAAGATAGTATCTGATATAGAAAAGTTATCATTTCCAAAACTTCCCTATTTTCCAGACTCTCTTATGGAGGTTGTAGGGCAGATAACATCACGAAATCAAGAACAATTTACATCTCTACCTACAAGAAGTGATACTCTTTTACAAAGTTCAAAAGATGTAATTCGTCAAGAGCTAGATAAACTATTTAGAGAGTATAGTATCTCTCCACAGAGCAGATTGGTTACTAAGGCAACTATCAATTTTGAATTAAATAAAAACTTCTATTTTAATCACTATCTAAAAGAGAAGATAGACTCTTTAGATATATCTAATCTATGGATTTCTGTAGCAAATCAAGATGGGAATATTATTAGACTCTATCAAAAAAATATTACTCATCAAACTCCACCAAAGATTGGTAATCTTGGAAAGATACTATCTACTCTTCTTTTTGTAGATAGAGGAGATAGCTTCTACACTAAATATTGTAATAAAGATGCAAAAGATGAAATTCCAATGGAGAGTGGCTCAAAAAAATGTAGCTCAAACTCTTGGATTGATGCTAGAAGAGTTTTTGCATCAGATAGAATGCTTCCTGCTTATGATGGGTTTATAAAAAAAAGAGAGATAGATAGACGAGGGGATAATATACTATATGAGCCTATATATATGAACAAGATTGAAGCACTATATCAAAACTTAGGCTTAATCTCTTTAGAGAACAATGAACCAAGAGTTGATTTAGGTGCAGGAAAACTAGAGATGACCCCATTGGATATGCAGGTAACTATCCATAAGATTAGTCAACTACTATATAATGCAAACCATATATTTTTTGGAGCAAAGTTAATAAAATCATTAACATATCATAATATTAATGGAAATAGTATTGAACCATCATCAAAAACTCTCTCTTTTGAGTCTCCAGAACAGGTAACACCATCTTTTCAAAACTTTTTTACAAAAGATAAGAGAGTTAGACTTCAAACCATATTTAAATCTACAATATACAAAGGTTACGGTAGACTTCAATGGTTAAAAAGATATCTTAGTGTTAAATTTATCTTTGCACAAGATAGTCATAAAAATGGTTCTCATTGGTTGGTTGGTCTATTTAAAAAATCAAATAGATACTATAGCTTTACTATCTATTTGGAGGATAATAAGATTTCTACTTCAAAAGCAAAAGAGTATATAAGATATATACTAGAAGAGACGATTAAATCTATCAATAATGAGTTGGATATGAAATTTAAATATATGAAACAAGTTTTTAAAGATTGAGAGTATAGATAATGAGTTACTTAATTGACACCTTAACTAAAAGAATAGGCTCTATTACAGCTGTTTTAGCTCTGTTTTTAGCTCTACTAATAGGCTATGATGCCATAATGCGTTACCTTTTTTCCGAAGGTTCTATTGCTCTACAAGAGTTTGAGTGGCATATTTTTGATACTATTTTTCTTTTTGGTCTATCTTATGCCTTAAAACATGATAAACATGTTAGAGTAGATATTCTATTTGTAAAATATTCAGAAGATACAAAAAAGATTATTCAAATACTATCTATGCTATTTTTACTTATTCCTTTTACTCTATTTTTTTTAAATGGTGCATTCGATATGACTATTCAGAGCTTTTTACAAGATGAGGTCTCTTCTGACCCAGGGGGATTGGAATATAGATTTATTATCAAAGGTATTCTCTTTCTCTCATTTATTTTACTACTACTACAAGCAGTATCTGAAATTATTAAATCATATTCAAAATTGAAATCTAAGAGAAGTTTTTTTATTCTACTTTCAACTACAATAGTTTTCTTAGCAATATCTCTTTTAGATTTAGCTTTTTGGACAAATCCTTTATGGTTGATGTTCTCTTTAACACTATTTTTACTATTAACTGGATTTCAAGTAGCATTTGTATTTGCAGGGGTAGCACTATTTTTTGCTATTGTCTCTGATGAGCTAGGGTTAAATGTCTTAAATATGTTACCTTATCGTGTCTATGGAATTATGGGAAATACCACACTTATGTCTGTTCCTCTATTTATATTGATGGGATTGATTTTAGAAAAATCTAAAGTTGCAGAAGATTTACTTCTCTCTATGGGTAAACTTTTTGGAGGTATAAGAGGTGGTTTAGCTATCTCTGTAGTGGTTGTTGGTGCAATTTTAGCCGCATCTACAGGTATTGTAGGTGCATCGGTGGTTATGATGAGTCTAATTGCTCTACCTTTAATGTTAAAACATAACTACTCTGCCGAGTTAGCAACAGGAGCAATAGCATCTAGTGGAACTTTAGGGCAGATTATCCCACCATCTATTGTATTGATTGTTCTAGGTGACCAGATGCACTTGAGTGTAGGAGACCTATTTAAAGCATCAGTCGTTCCAGGGCTACTTCTCATTCTACTCTATATATTATATATTTTAATATACTCATATTTTAACAAAGATGTAGCACCTGCTATTCCAAATGATGAACCATACTCTAAGATAGCAAAAGAGGCAATAAAGGTAATAACCCCACCACTACTATTAATTTTTGCTGTATTAGGCTCTATCTTTGCAGGTATAGCATCACCTACAGAGTCTGCTGGTATTGGAGTAATTGGAGCATTGATATTGGCACTCTTTAAAAGACGATTCTCTTTTGAGCTACTCAGATACTCCTCCTTAGAGTCAGTTAAGTTAACATCTATGATATTTATGATTTTAATTGGTGCAACAGCTTTTTCATTGGTCTTTAATGAACTTGGTGGAGATGTTATGGCTATGGAGTTCTTTAGAGATGAAGTGGGAGATAAATGGACATTTATATTTATCTCAATGTTAGTTATCTTCTTATTGGGATTTTTTATAGATTTCATAGAGATAGCATTTGTAGTTGTACCAATACTAGTACCTATTGCACACGCCTTTGGAATAGACTCAATCTGGTTTGCAATTTTAATTGCTCTAAATCTACAAGCATCTTTTTTAACACCACCATTTGGCTTTGCACTATTTTACCTAAAAGGTTCAGCAGGAGACTTGGTAACAACTGGACAGATATATAGAGGAGTCTTACCTTTTATCGCTTTACAGCTTTTAGCACTATTAATTATAGTATTATTTCCTAATTTAATATATTTATTAGGATAAATAATGGATGATATGATAAAAATAGAGCTTAAATGTGATAAGTTAGAGAGTCTAAAACTCTATGCTAACTTACTAAATAAAGATATTAACACAATGTTAGATGAAGCTCGTGAGGCTTATTTTAGGGAAGAGGCAGAGAAACTAAAAGCTAAGGAGCAAAATGCTACAAATCTTAGCTTTGATGAGTTTTGGGATGGGGTGGATATTTAAGAGTTAATCAAATCAGAACAAAATAACAATGTTCTGAGCAATATTAATCTTTAAAAGTTTATATCTTCATTCTCTTTTATTGAACCAATAATTTTAGCTCCTTCTGCTATGACAAGTCTACTTAGTATAATATTACCATGTATATATCCTGTAGACTCTACATCCAATTTTTTAGAAACAGTTATATCTCCCTCTACTTTTCCTAATATAAGAGTATTAATTGCTACAATATTACCTGTTACTTTGCCATTTTTACTAATAACAACAGAATCTACAGAGATATTTCCATGTAGAGTTCCATCTACCTGCATAGCTCCTCCTCCTTTAAAGTTTCCTGTTACCTCCATATCTTTTGATATAAAAGTTGGAGAGCTTTTCTTCTCTAAGTTGTTTTTATTATCATTGAATAGTTCCATAAATACTCCTTTAAATATTAGGCTTTTTATAAAATTTATAAATTATCTCTCTATAAGAGAGTTTTATATAAAGTATTCTATCCAATAATAGCAAAAAAAAATATCTCAAAGAGTAATTTATAATTTTTTTTTGCTTTTAATATGGAAGAATTAGAAAAGAGTAAACACATATAATGTTTATAAGAGTTGTTTTATATTTAAAAATAATTTTAAATATAAATACTAACTTGAAAAAGATATTTTATATATAGCACTAATTCGCTAGAATTAAACAAATACATTAACATAAAGGCTTAACTTATGACAAATATAATAGAAATTCTTCAGACTGAAATTCCAAATTATTGTGGACTTACAAAATCAGAAAAAGAGTATGGACTTTCACATTTAGATGAATGGGTACCTGAGAATGGTCGTTTAGATCTACTTATTGCGAAATTTTCTGAAAAATCTTTGGATATTAAACCATTTTTAGAGCAGATAGATCTTTTAAAGAAATCCTAGTGTAAAAGCACCTCTTTCAAGAGGTGAATATAAGCTACAACATCTAAAAATTTTCATTGACTAAATCGTAATAAACGCTATGAAAACTAAGTAGTTACTCCTTCCAATCAAAAAAAATATACCTAATTGTAGATTAGTTGATATAAGCTACAATTAGTTAAAATACCGATAGCATATCATATAGAAAAAAATTAAAGGATAAACAGATAATGTTAGCAGAATATAGAAATGAGAGTACAGAATTAAAGCAGAATAATAGACATTTTAGTAGAATCGTTGAAAAACATAATAAACTTGACCAAGACGTAGAAGATGCAGAGCATGGTAGAGTTGGTATGAGTGATATGG